>CAXBHV010000234.1:0-7812 GCA_963974855.1 uncultured Rhodopirellula sp.
GTATGACGACGTCGTGACGAATGGTTTCTCCGTTGATTACACGAGCAAACTCGTCTCGTAGCTGAGTCGCCACCGCTTCGTCGTAATTCCACCAATGACATTCCCAAAACGGTTTACCAATCACTTCGTCACGTTGCAGTTGGCCTGCATGCAACGCGGTCTCGTTGGCTTCGAGCAAGTTGCCCTCGCGATCCAGGACGCCGATGAATGCAACCGTATTATCGATCACTCGCCGGAGATGGTTTTCCCGGTCTGCCAATTCGGTCTCGGCTCGGGCACGTTCGATGCGAACACAGACACGATTGGCAATGTCCTGCAACAAATCCAATTCGTCGCGACGCCATTGGTAGGCGTGGGATTTCAATGCCGAGACGACAAAGCGAATACGATGTTCGGTCACGTAGGCCGAATTGCAAAACGCACCAATCTGGAACGACCGGAACTGATTCGCGATCTTTGGGTCTTGTTCGCGGTGTTGTGTATCACCAAGGTAAAACTGGCGTCCGGCGAGAAGTTTCTTTCGCTCGGCCGGCGAATGGAAATCTTTCACCAAGTGCCTGCCCAACATCGATGGTCGCGACTCGTGACGATACTCGCAGACGATGTCTGCGTATTTTGCAATCTCGTCAAATTCAACTAACAAGCAACTTGATAAACCGAGGTAATCGGCTGTTTCTCTGGTTGCCAGTTGCATTAGGTCAGAAACCGAGGAAGTCGCATTGAGTTGCGACTGCAAATGGGAAAGAAAGGCCAGGTTTAGCTCTGCACGTTTACGATCCGTAATGTCTTGTGCCGCCAAAATCGCCGTGACGGGGGTGGGAGGCTCGACAGAGCAATCGAACGAAACCTGTTTTCTAGCGTTGATCCAGCGAACTTCACCATTGGGCAATCTAATTCGATGTTCGAGGTCGCAATGGCCATCCCCATCCGACTCGAGGCAGGCTTGAACTCGTTGGATAATTTCATCACGGTCTGCGGGATGATAGGTCGCGTGAAATTCATCTCGCGTGATCGTGATTGCCTTGTCGCTAATGCCGTACATTGCGGCGGCTTCGGCAGTCAGTGCGACGCTGTTGTTGCGGAAATCGACATGCCCCAGCCCTAGTTTGGCCACTTCGACACCCACAGCGAGCTCGCGGCGTGATTCTCGTAATTCCCGCTCCGTACGTTTTCGTTCAGTGATGTCGGTCAAAACGACATGGCAGCCACTGATGCTGCCATCGGGGTTTTTCTGTGGAACATAGGTCACCTCCTTGATCCGTTTTTCGCGAACGCCCGGAGATGTCAGTTGCAACTCGTAGGTTTTTTGGATTCCGTTGAACGCATCGAACAAATAGGGTTCGATGGTCTTGTAAACCTCAGCGCCGATCACCTCGATCACTTTTTTGTCAACGATCTCTTCAATCGGTCGTTGCCATTGTGCAGCGTGGGCGGCATTGGAAAAACGGTACCGCAAGTCTCGATCGACAAAAGCAAAGGCCGGCGGAATGGCGTCGGTTATCGTCCGTAACTGGGCTTCACGCGTGGCGAGTTGTTCTTGACTCGCATGCAGCTCCCGATTGGCCGACTGCAGTTCCTCATTCATCACCTGCAGCTCTTCGTTGGAAGCCCGCAACTTCTCATTGGTCGCCTCCATGTCCTGGATCGACTGTTCAAGATCAAGGCGAGTCACTGTGAGTTCGCGTTGCAAGTCAGCAATGACGGAATCTAAGTCCGATCGGTCGCTTTGCTTCATGGTAAATTATCTCCCGCCAGAGTTTAGCGGGTCTATTGAAAGTTGTAGAGGTCGACGTCGATCGGCTCCGACGAAATGGTCCATGTTTTGGGACGAAATTTCAGTTCACGCTGGCATGTGGAGGGTGCGAGTTCGCCCCCCTTTGGCATTCGATTGTCAGTTCTTTTATTGACTGACGGGTAAACAGCCAGCCTGGCTGGTTCGCGATCAGGTAGCGTCATGGCTCGGCAGCTTGCTCGCGGCTACTTAGAGTGTATCTGCTTTCACTCGCTGGCTCTATCCAATTTTGGTTTGGGGGTTCTCGGCATGCAATCTGCATCCAATGTTGGCAGCCCTGAGGGGGTTGCAAATGAAACTTTTAACTCGACACGGAGATAGCAATGAGCAAACAGACACTTAACGGTAAATGCATCGCGTTTCTCGCCACCGATGGTTTTGAGCAAGTCGAACTCACCAAACCTTGGGAAGCCATCAAGGACGCAGGTGCTGAGGTCGTGCTGGTATCGCCGAAGAAGGGCAAGATCCAGGGGATGAACCACGACGAGAAAGCGGACACGTTTAAGGTGGATAAGGCCGTTGACTCTGTTTCCGCCGAAGACTTTGATGGATTGGTTTTGCCGGGCGGTGTGGCCAACCCCGATGCACTGCGAATGTGTGATGATTCTGTCAGCTTCATCCGCGATTTCTTCAAGCAACATAAACCGGTCGCTGCGATTTGCCATGGCCCGTGGACGCTGATCGAAGCGGACGTGGTTCGCGGACGCCGAGTGACATCGTGGCCCAGTCTGAAAACGGACCTCAAAAACGCCGGCGCAAATTGGGTTGACGAAGAGTGTGTGTGCGACGAAGGACTGGTGACCAGTCGTAACCCCGATGACTTGCCCGCTTTTTGTGACAAGGCGATCGAAGAGTTTGCCGAAGGCAAACACGCCAAGCAAACGGTGTCGTAGGGCGGTCAGGCGGTGCTCAATTCCGCCTGTAATCCGCCAATGCGTGGACAAAACAAACCAGATTACCCTTCAGAAATGAGTCAACATAGTTCAATGGACATACATAAAAAACTAATCGATCTAATCGCCGATTTCGATCAAGCCATGCTGGTGACGCGAGCAGCCAACGGAGCGTTGACGTCTCGTCCGATGGCGGTAGCACAAGTGGAAGACGACGGAGATTTGTGGTTTGTAACGGATCGAAACTCCGGAAAAATCGCCGACCTGATCCTTGATCAAGATGTTGCTGTGACCATGCAGGGATCGAAGAAATTCGTGTCGTTGTCGGGCAAGGCGCACGCCGTTGATGATCAGGCAAAAATCGACGAATTGTGGAACGAGGCTTGGAAGGTTTGGTTCCCCGAGGGCAAAACGAGTCCCTCGCTTGTCCTGCTGCGAGTGGAACCGACTCGCGGCGAGTACTGGGATAACGCGGGATTGACCGGCTTGAAGTACTTGGTCAAAGCGGGCAAGGCGTACTTGCAGGGCGATCGGCCGGAAAAGGATGCTTCGATCAATGCCGCGGTAACGATGTAAGTCTGTTCTTAAGGTGAGCCGCTGAAGCCTGGAAATGACACAGGACGTCGATTTTATAAATGACGCATTGGGTTGTAGCGAAAGTCGTCAAGACTTTCGTTTTTCGGGATATTCGAAACTCTTGACGAGTTCCGTGACCGCAGTTTTTCAACCGACGATCCCCTTCGTTCATTCGCTGGAACGCGGTTTGCTTTGAATCGTATTTGTTAGCAGTGAGTGAGCCGTGTGAGAATTGTGTTGTCAAATTTCACCCGAGCCGCTCGCTGCAGTTTGTTTGCAATTTCACCCATTTGGCGAGTCCCGATCATGCGAGTTTTACGACTGACCCCCATTGCTTTAGCACTTCTCATCGCGGGGCCGACTTTCGCCGATGACGGGCTGTTTGGCTACGATGGTGCTTCGACTGCACAAGGCGATATTCTAGAGTCTAGCGGTGATTACGCTCGCGGACTCGGCAAAGGAGCGTTGCTGCGATCGATGTCTGCGGTTCAGTTGCAGAGAGCTCTCGAACTGCGTTTGCAAAATCGAGAAGAGAGTGTCGAGCAATATTACGAATTGAGAGAGCTGCGAGATCAATCGCAGACCAACGCAAGGGGCACGATTGATGACGAAAAGGCACGGCGGTTGGCTAAACAGGCGGCCCCAGATCGATTGTCTAAAAACCAAATTGATCGTCAAACCGGGCAGGTTTATTGGCCGAAGCCGCTTGATCATGATGCACTGAAGCCTTACCGAAAGCCGATCGAAGAAACGTTAGCAAAACGCAGTAGCCCTGGGCACACTTACCGTCGTGCGGACTATCTAAAAGTCCAACGGATGGTCGATCTGATGCGTGAATCGGTTGAGTCGATTCAAGATAAACTTGACTCCAACGAAGTGGTCGCATTGCAAGACTACTTGGCTCAGATTGCCTATGACGCCCGATTCAACGGCGCTGATGAACGCATTGATTATTGAGACGTCCGTTGTGTCTCGTTTGGAACCAGTGCGGTAGCGAAACTCGCCAAGAGTTTCGGCAGAGCCTAGCCGTTTAGGCAGAGGAGCAGTCGCTAAGTCCCCTGCCCTTTCGCCATGCAACCGGCCGTCATGCCAGCGCTGGTAATTGAGCTGCTCGTGAGGGCGAACCCACTATGTCTTTGATAGTCGTTGAAAAAACGAGGAACTTTGATGGATGCCAGAACTGATGACGCGCCACTGAATCAAGTGCCGTGTCCCCAATGCGGAAAACACGTTGATGACCGAGCCGTCGCGTGTCCACAATGCGGCGAAAAGATTTACGTCGAACACCCTGGTGATATCACTCCTACGCGGCACTCGCAGGTCGACTTTCCGGGCGAGTCAAATGAGTCGCTGCAGCCTAATGCGCCCGAGATAAAGGATGACCGTCGATGAGTGAAAAATGTTTAATCGCAGAATTTAGCAACAACGAGAAATTTCGTACGGCAATCGAAGTTCTGGAAAAGGGAGGCTTTACCCAAGACGAGGTCTCGATCGTGACTCATGCTTCGGACGAGAACCTTGCGGAATTACGCCAAGCCACCGAAGCGAATGAGAACGCGTTGTCAGGGGAAAAGACAGCCGCGGCTTCCACGTTGGCGGGCGGAACCTTGGGGGCCGCGCTTGGAACGATGACCATGATGGGGCCGATGCTGGTCGTGGGTCCGATCTTTGGCATGGCGGCCGGCGCGGTAGGCGGCAGCCTGTTGAGTGCAATTAGCCGCTGGGACGTCGAGCATGATGTCGCCGCAGCTTACGAAGCAAAAGTTCGCGAGGGCTCGGTGCTGATTATCGTCACCGGAGACGCAATCCGAGTCGATGAAGCTGCCGCAATGTTGCGAACTGTGCCTCCTGCATCGCTTGAAAAATACGATACGTAGAGCAGACTTTCAATATCGCTTTTCCCGGCAAATCCTAACTCGAAGCATCAGCGAGGGACCGAATCAAGGTCCATTTTCCCTCGCTAACGCTTCGGGTTGTGAAAAACTCGCAACTTCAAAACTTACACGTCGGGTTATGGAAAACTAGCAACCTAAAAACCCACGCATCCGGCTAATAGGAGCCGACGGTTCGCCTAGCCGATTTGCACGTTACTGGTTAGCGAGATATCAAACGTTGTGATTCGGTCTCGCAGTTTCCCGCGTGTGATGCCCAGAATCTCTGCGGCTTGGCTTTGGTTGCCGCCCGTCGATTTAAGCACTTCGGTGATCACGTACTTTTCCATGTACTGAGTCGCTTCGGCATAGAGGTCAGTCGATTTTTCTGCCAGTAATCGTTTGACCAATTGCGGAAGCCCTGCTCCGTCGAGCGTTTCAGTAGATGCCGGAGCACCGCCAAGTGCGTTGTCCGCTGCCTTGACTCGCGTGATCTCTTTCGGCAGCCCATCCGGTGTAATGACGGGCATCACCGTATCGAGCACGCAGCGGCGGATCACTGCTCGCAGTTGACGCACGTTCCCAGGCCAATGGTAGCCCTCGAACAATACAGCAGCATCGGGTGACAGGCCTTCCAAATCGGGTTTATTGAATTCTTTTTTCGCTTGTGCCATAAAGAATTGAACCAACGCCGGGACGTCACTGAGTCGTTCGCGAAGCGGCGGCAATTCGATCGTCACCCCGTTCAAGCGATACAGCAGGTCTTCGCGATAATCGCCGTCTTCGACCATCTGCTCGAGCGGCCGATTCGTCGCTGCGATGATGCGTACGTCGGTCGTCAGTTCCTTGTTGCCACCGACTCGTTCGAATCGCTGTTCCTGCAGAACTCGTAGCACCTTGGCTTGCACCGAAGGAGCCATGTCGCCAATTTCGTCCAAGAACAGCGTGCCGCCGTTACATTGTTCGAACTTGCCGATCCGTCGTGACTCTGCGCCCGTGAATGCACCCTTTTCATGTCCGAACAATTCACTTTCGAGCAAGTTGTCGGGAAGCGCCGCACAGTTGACTGCCAAGAAAACTTCGTCACTGCGGTGACTGTATTGATACAACGCGCGAGCAACGAGTTCTTTGCCCGTCCCGCTCTCACCGCGGATTAAAATCGGAACGTCCTGTTTGCTGACTTTGCCGATTGCTTTGAAAACGCCCAGCATGGCTGGAGATCGGCCAATGAACAGCTCGCCTGATTCGCGTGGCGATTTGTCATCGGCGCTGATCGCGACCGGGACGCTACTGATTTGTCGTTGTTCAATTGCCTTTTCAACCAGATCACGAAGCGGATCGACCGAGAGCGGTTTTCCGATGTAATCAAAAGCCCCTAACTGCATCGCTTCGATCGCCGTGCTGCTGGCCGCTTCGACCGTCATGAACACGACCGGGATACGGCGATCAAACTCGCGGATTTCGCAATAGACGGCCAGCCCGTTTTGGTCCGGCAACTGAATGTCTAGCAGCACGGTGTCGAACGCACCGGCACGCAATTTGTCGAGACCTTCTTTGGCGGTGGCTGCGGTTTCCACATCGGCAATCGTTGACAGAGCCTTTTCTGTCAACGCTAGAATTGCACGGTCGTCATCAATGACCAGAACACTAGGCATGGGCTTTGACCACTTAGACTTAGGAGTTGGTGTGGGCTGTGTATCGGGACTAAGAGTTGCGACGCGATCATCCATCGGTTATTCCAAGATTCTACATGCTAGTAAGGTTGATTGTCGATCAGGTTGATTTCAAAACGAACGCAACTGGCGTGCCGGGAATTCACAGAACTGCACTCATAACGACATCATTACCGCAAAAAAACCTCCAGAGGCGGCCATGCGTTCCCCCGTGAGAGCGTCCGGTTAAAAAATAACAATCCGACGCCTGAGCGAGGGACTCTTGATTTTGACGCGGTCCTTCGCTCACTCATCTGGAACTTGCGCGTACTTCACAACCCGAAGCGTAAACGAGGGAAAATGGATCTTGATTCGGTCCCTTGCTGACGGTTCGGGTTATGATTTGCCGGAAAAGACGGCGATAACGTAACGTAAAACCCACGCCTTGGGGTTGAGAAGGTGATTGCTCAGCGAAGGTAGGCACACGGTTCTGTTTTACCCAGCCTAAATCAACAGGGGGCTCGCCCACGGCAGGCGGGTTTCGCACGCGGAATCGGGGAGGTTTTAGCGGCCCGTCGCCTAAACTCTGTCCCCGTTTGCTATCGTCCGTACTGAGGTGTGCTGGCCAAATAGAGGCTTGGCGAATTGTTTTCCTAGTTATCGCTGCGACAGCAATTCACGCTTCGCTGTACTATTCGCGTTTGATACCCGCGTCGGTCAGCACCAAGTCGCTGGATTCAGTCAAGCGAAACTCGGATTCGGTGTCCTTTAGCCAAAGTGTTGTAGGAAAACAGCGAGTCATCTTGATGATCGTCCGGGGTGGCATTTCGATTTCATCCTGACTGTCGTTTGCCTCGCTCATCAACGTTTGCAGTTCAGCAGTGTCGTTGCGGATTTTAATTTGAATTGCTCGCGATTTGGGACGGCCGAACAACTGCACTGCGTAATAGGTCACCTCGTCCGTGGTCGCGACGGCGACCCCCGTGTCGGTGACGTACTCCGCCAACATATTCTCGCGGTGGGGCGGG
>CAXBHV010000235.1:0-7808 GCA_963974855.1 uncultured Rhodopirellula sp.
CTGAAGGCTCTGCTCGACCTCTCCCAAAACTGCGTTTGGGAGAGGTGACAGAACGTTGCCGCCATGACACATGCGATTTCAGTAGCCTCCTGAATTTGTGAGAGGTTGCTGAAAGCCCTTGCAACCGACAAGCCGCTGCAAGCCAATGATTTAGCGGAGCCACGCTAGCCGCCGGGTCTAGTTGGAACGTTTAACTTGCTGTAGTCGGACGGCTCGCGGCGTGGCGCTAACAAAGTTAACGGCATTGGACTCGCGAATACGCCTTATTCTGTCATACCGCTAACGATGACTTGCGGTGGACCCACGCGTAGACACAAGGGACCAAGATCAGGGTCAGGATCGTCGATGCGATCATGCCGCCCAGCAAGGCCCGAGCCAAAGGGATCATCGCTTCGTTGCCCGGTGACAGATGGAACGCCAATGGCAACATCGATGCAACCAGAGTCAGTGACGTCATCAAAATCGGACGCAGTCGCACTTGCGCCGCCGACATCGCGGCATCATACGGTGACAATCCATCGGCTCGCCGACGATTTGCAAACTCGACCAACAGAATCGAGTTATTGACCACCACTCCGATCATCATCAACGTGCCCATTAACGATTGGATGTTGATGTAAGTGTCAGTTAAATACAAAACGGCCAACACGCCACCAATCCCCAGCGGGACTGCCAACATGATGATCAATGGATCGAGGAACGAGCGGAACTGGGCCATCAGCACGAGATAAACTAGCAACGTCGCAACGGCCAATCCCATCCCCAGCAAACTCATTCCTGATTGCATCTTTTCCACGGGGCCTCGCAACGTCACCGACACTCCGTTGGCGAATTCCATTCCTGCCAGCGTGGTTTCGATATCCGCAGCAACCGAGCCGAGGTCGCGCCCCGACACATTGACGTGCACGTCGTTGACGCGAGCGATGTTGTAGTGAGCGATCTCGCCCGGGATGGTGACACGTTTGACCGTGGCAATGTTCGACAACGGAATCGTGATTGGTCCATCCGCGGTGTTCAGTGACAACGGGATATTGCGAACGTCGTCAAGCGATTCGAAATCATTGGACTCGTATTGGACTCCCATAAAAAAGTCGGTGCCCGATTTGGGATCGATCCAAATGGTCGGAGCATAACCGACGCTCGACCCGAGCGCGGTCAGAACAGTTTGAGCGACTTCTTCTTGATCGACGCCCAAATACTTTGCACGTGTGCGATCCACTTGCACATCAAATTGGGGATAGTCAAGCGACTGAGCAATCTGAACGTCGGCGGCGCCTGTGATCGGACGGACTGCTTCGACAATCCGCTCGGCGGCATCACGGCACTGGCCCAGCGTTCCCGCCGAAACTTGCACGCTAATCGGCGTCGGCACGCCCTCGTTGAGTGCCATGTTAACAATGCCACCGGAGACAAACAGAAATTGTTCCAGCGGGTATTCGTCGACAAATCGCTCACGCAACGCGTTGACGTAAGTGTCCGTGCTGGTGGAACGACCGTCTTGTTTCAAGTTGACGATAATGTACGCCGTATCGGGGCCCGAGTTCGAACTGAGTACGGTCGAGAATCCGGCACCCTTTCCAACCGGCAAGCCGATGTTCGAAATGAGCGTTTCAATCTGTTCTTTGGGGATGGTTTGCTTGATCGAATCTTCGATGCGGGCAACCAATTTTTCGGTTTCGTCCAGTGCGGTGCCCGGCAGCGTCTTGAGCCGGATCTCAAACGATCCTGCATCCACCGTAGGAAATAACTCTGTTCCGATCGATGGCAACAACAGGAACGTGGCACCGACGCCGATCACGATCAACAACGTGGTCAGTGCGGGCACCTTCATTGCCATACTCAGCAAACGACCGTACAAACCATGAGGCTTATCCTCGTCTTCGCTGGAGGACGAATCGATGTTGCGATCGCGAACTTTGTTGCGAACCAGCGTGGCACAGAATGCCGGGACCACCGTCAGTGCCAAAATGTACGACGCCCCGATCGTGAACGTTGCTGCTAACGAAAGCGGCGTGAACAAGTACTTGATCATGCCGGTCAAAAAGACGGCTGGCAAAAACACGGCAAGCGTGGTGACGGTACCGGCCAGGATCGCTCCGGAAACTTCGTCGGTGCCTTCGCGAGCCGCTTTCATCGGCGATTTGCCCATGCGTTGGTGCCGGATCACGTTTTCCACGACCACGATGCCTGCATCGACGACTGTCCCAATTGCCAAAGCAATCCCGCCGAGCGTCATCACGTTGATTGTTTGACCGGTAAAGGCGAATCCAAGTGCCCCGATCAAAATCGCCAGCAGAATTGTGGCCACAATGATAAGGGTGGGCACGATTTGCCGCAGAAAAACAAATACGACGATGGCGACCAATAAGGCTCCCAAGCCGACTTGCGTCATCAAGTTCGACATCGCGTTACGGATGTAGCTCGATTGATCCGAAACCAGCGTGACTTCGGTCGCTTCGGGAATGTCGCCGCGTTCTTTCATCTTTGGGATTTCAGATGCGATACCGTCGTAAATACGGTCGACCACAGCGATCGTATTTTCACCTGGCTCACGCAGCAGTGGACAATAGACGCTGCGTTTTCCGTTGACGCGAACGATGTTGTATTGCAGTGCGGCATCGTCAACGACGCGGGCGACATCACGAATAAAGACGGGACGGTCGTCACGAACCGAAATTGGAATCGCTTCGATTTCTTCGGTCGTTGGCAATGTGTTACGCGGTTGCACCTGATAATCGGTGCCACCCATCCGTGCGGTTCCTGCCGCCAGCACCAAGTTTGATTTCTTCATCGCTTCTACCACATCAATCGCACTGACGTGATACGCCATCAGTTTCGCAGGATCGACGTAGACCATCATTTGACGGAATTTGCCGCCAAATGGATGCGGAATCTGGACCCCTTTGAGTCCTCCCATTTTGTTACGTACGGCGTAATAACCGATCGTATACAGTTCCGATTCACTCAAGCCCTCTCCCGCAATGGCCGCCAACACGACGGGCAAGTTTGCCGGTTCGCTACGCAGCGTGAACGGCCACTCGATCCCCGGCGGCAAGTGAAACATGTCACTCGCTTCTAAGTTCACGATGTCGTTCATCGCCGAACTGGGATCCGCCCCCGGTTGAAAGAAAACCTTGATCACCGCTGCCCCGGGGACCGTGCGTGATTCTTGATGCTCGATTTTTCCCGCCAATGTCAAGGCACGCTCGACACGCGAACTGACCGATTTTTCCATGTCCAAGGTTGGCAAGCCTGGATAGGAAAAGAAACTGACGACGACCGGCTGTTTAAAGTCGGGCAGAATGTCGATCGTGATTCCCGGAATCACTGCCGCACCCAACACGCATAACGCTATCGTCGCCGCTAAAACAGCAAACCGGTTTTTTAGCGAAAAGTTAGTCAATCCCATGGAGCAAAATCTCAGGTGATAAAGCGGGCGGAGCGTCAGACGTCTCGACGCCGTTTTAAGATGGTTTGTGCAGAAAAAGGGAATGCAGACGCGTGAATAGCACCTGCGGGGTGAAGCGAATAACTAGTTCGCCAGGACACTTACTTTTTGGCCATTGGTGAATCGACTCAGGTGGGCATCAATCACGCGTTGGCCTGCTTCGACCCCTGAGAGCACCTCGATCGAGTTGCCATCGTCCATCCCCAGCGTGATCGGGGCGATCGAAACCGTTTCGTCCTGGCCTACGACATACACGTACGCGTTACCCGACTCTTCAAATCGAATCGCGCGAGCGGGCAACATGTTGGCGGCCGCTTTGGTCGAGAGATGGATCGAGGCTTGGCCGAACATGCCGGGTAACAATTTGCCGTCGGGATTGGCGATCTCGGCTTCTACCATCATCGTGCGAGTACTTGGGTCGAGGCTACCGGATCGTCGTGTGACGGTCGCGGTGATCGGGGCTTCCGCAGTGAACGAAGGAAAGGTCAACGTGACTACGTCGCCTTGGTTGATGAGCGGTGCATCGGATTCGGGGACGGGAATACGAACACGAACTTTGTCGATCTGACTGAGCACAAACAACGGTTTGCCGCTACCGACCTCGCTTGCCTCACGCACCAAATCGCCGGGTTCGACAAAGCGGTCGGTGATCACGCCCGCGAAGGGAGCTCGGATAACCGCATATGACAACAGTACATCGAGTTCATCGAGTTGCCGCCGAGTGATATCCGTTTCCGCTTGAGATGCGTCCATGTCCGCTTTCGCAGAAGCCACTAACGACTGTGACACCACGACTTCGGCTTCAGCCGATTGCACCGACGACGTGACCGCTTCTTTGCTGGCCATTTCCGAATCACGCTTCAGCCGTACCTCGTCAAGCATCCGGTTCTGTAGCGATCCACGTTTGACCATATCTTCGGTGCGGTTGAACTCGGCTGACGAAGCAGCCAAGGAAGCTTCGGCGCTACTGAGTTGTGACTTTGCCTCAGCTAATTGTGCTTCGGACGCTCGCACGCGGGCAGTGGCCAGATCGATTCCTGCTTGAGCACGCTGTTCCTCTGCTACCAACCGCCGAATTCTCGCTTCGATCACCTCACGTTGCTTCTGCATCTCAGGCACATCGATGATCGCCAGCTCGTCGCCCGCTTTGACGTAGTCGCCGATGTCCGCTTTGAGTTCTTTGACAAATCCCGAGATGTTGGCCCTCATCTCGGTTCGATAGTAGGCGTGTACCGATGCAGGTTGCAGTGTCGTGCGTCGGACCTCGGTGGGGGCAACCGCGACGGTTTTTACCCGAGTCACGTGGAGCTTTTCGTCTTTTTTCGAGACGCCGGATTTTAAATCAGGTGAACAGCCCGCGGCCACAACCAAGACGCCCAAAACGCCGAGCCAAGCAATATGGGAGCGGTTGAAAGGGTGATTCATTCAATTTTCTCGTTTTCAATTCGACGCACTCCTGCGGAGTGCCACCGTGTAGATTCATTCAAAAGCGGTCGTTTGCCCCTCGCTTGGCAGGTCATTTTCCGCACAATCGGTACGACCGGTACCAGCGAACGAGCTTCGCCGAGGCAATCATTCATCATAGTTCGCACAACGCGTGATTTCGATGGCAGCTAACTTGGATTCCCGCAGTTCAATGCCGTCATCCGTCATTATCTGCACTCTCGTTTGCCGAAGCACTTTCCATGTGACCGTTGTGTTTGGAGTAACAAGCACAACGCGAAAGCGGATACGGTACGGACTAAGCGAAAAAGGAGGGCAGGATGCCCCGACTCATGATCACTCTTGACCTGATGGGCCTAGTGGGCCTGATGGGGCTTACTGGCTGTGCGGGCAACCAGTACCTAACGCAAAATCCAACACCCTCTCATCGCAATCGTGCTGTCGCCGTCGTCGCACCGATGGCCAAAACGGCCGCTGCGGAATTGGCCGAATCCGTTCCGGCTGTCCCTGACGAAGCGGCCGTCCCCGACGAAGTTCGTCCGGTCAATCACCAACAAATCTCTGCAAAGCCTTCAACTGCTGATGATCAATCACCACATGGCACTTTGACGATCGATGGACGCCAATACGAGCTTCAGCTAGTCGAGTCGAAACCGAAACCGATCAATATCGCGACCGCCGATCTGTCGTTGACCGCCTTCGAAGACGACGCGGTCATGAACGTGCCAATCGAGCCCGCCGCGCCGATGGCGTTTCCGATCGACGAGGATGTCCAATATTTCGAAGGAGCGATTTCGCAAGGCGACTTTGCCGGCCAGCCCATTGCCGCAACTTCCCAATCGATCGACTTGAACTTGCCATCCGCGCTCGCCATGGTCGGTGGCCAACACCCTGCCGTGGGATTCGCCCAGTGGCGTGTGCAAGAAGCTTACGCCCAACTGGCTCGCGCCGAAGTGCTGTGGTTGCCGTCGATTCAGGCCGGCTTTGGTTTTCATCGTCATGATGGAAATTATCAGGCCAGCGATGGGACAATCGTTGACATCAATCGCAACTCGTTTCAATACGGACTCGGCACCGGAGCTACCGGAGCAGGCACGACGCCACGTCCCGGATTGGTAGCCCAGTTCCATCTTGCCGACGCGATCTTTCTGCCCGAGATCGCTCAGAGAACGGTTTCGGCAAGAAACCATGCAGCCAATGCGGTGCTGAACGATCAACTGCGATCCACCGCTGTCGCCTACACCGAATTGGTCAACGCCTACCAAGACGCCAGCATCCTGGAATCGTCACGACAACGTACGTCAGAGTTGTTCAAAATTACGAACGACTTTGCCAAGGCGGGCGAAGGGTTACAAGCCGATGCGGACCGGATCGATACCGAATTGGCGATGGTCGACAATCGCATGATCGGAGCTCGTGAACGGATCGCGGTGGCGTCGGCTCGCTTGGCTCAAACGCTCAGTCTGGATGGTGGCAATCCGATTCAACCGATGGACGTGACGGCAGTGCCTATCGATTTGGTGTCACTGGAAATGGACAAGGCTTCGCTGATCAGCACGGGACTCAATTCACGTCCGGAACTGAAGGAATCCAAGTCGCTTGTGGCAGCGGCCTGCGAAGCGTATCGCCGCGAAAAGTACGCTCCGTTTGTCCCCAGCGTGCTGCTAGGGTTTAGCACCGGCGGTTTCGGAGGCGGGCTCGGTAACAACCTAGACAACGTGGACGGCCGCTACGATTTGGACGCCGTGATGACGTGGGAAGTCCGCAATCTAGGGTTCGGCGAGCGTGCCGCTCGCCGCGAGTCGTCGGCACGGGTTCAGCAGGCAAGATTCGAGAAATTAAGAGTGATGGATCAAGTCGCTCGCGAAATCTCCGAAGCGTATTCGCAGATTCAATTTCGTCGCGAGCAGATCGCGGTGACTCAGCGTGCGATTGGATCGGCCGAAGATTCCTACAACCGCAATTTGGAACGGATCCGAGAGGGGCAAGGTTTGCCACTGGAGGTATTGCAGTCGGTTCAAGCACTTGAAACCGCTCGCCGAGCTTACTTGCAAGCGATCGTCGATCACAATCAAGCCCAATTTCAATTGCAATGGGCACTCGGTTGGCCCGTGACCTCGCCCGCCCCCACGGCAATGGGAATGTAAAGAGGCATCGCAAGTAAACTCGATGCCATCTACCTTGTTAGCGGTGCGGCGCGAGCCGCCCGGTGGCAGCGAGTAAGACGTTCGAAATCGACAGGGCGGCTCGCTTTTCTAAAGGCGAAATCCGCAGTCACCTCTCCCGGCGAAGCTGGGAGAGGTGACAGTACGCTTGCGCAGCGTCTGATTTTATTTCAGCAATCACGAAGTTGGTGGAGAGGTGGCAGGAAATCCAGTGCCATCGTTCACCACGACTGCACCAAGATTTAGTAGCCCGGATTCGCGACGCGAGCGACTGCAATCGAAATGGGATCATGCGGAAGCCGAAAGTCTTCGCGACTTTCGCTACGGCGATGACGACTGCGATTTCACTAGCCTTGCAGCATGCGTGCTTTGGCCATCGCATCTTCGGCTTTGGTGATGTACTGCTGCTCTTGAGTTCCCGCCCAGGCGCGTTGGTAAGTCACGCTCAGAGCGGTGAAGTTGAATGGATCTTCGGGCTCCAACTCGCATGCTTTTTCGGCGTGCTGGATCGCCAAGTCGTGCTGGCCTGTTTTCGTGTAAACACGAGCCTGGGCAAGGTGAGCCAAGACAAAGGTTTCGTCTTCGGCGATGATTTCGGTCAAGCCCGCGATGGCTTCTTCGAACTTTTCATCATCGATCAGCTTTTCGACTTCGTTGTACTTCTTGTGGACGTCCGACATATTTGAATTCCTGGTAAGAGTTCTGGTAAGCGGAGCGAAAGTCACGAAAACAATCGCCCGCGAGGGCGGTTT
>CAXBHV010000236.1:0-7805 GCA_963974855.1 uncultured Rhodopirellula sp.
CCCAAGGACTGGACGCGCCGACGCCGCGAGATTCTGGCGGACTGGCAATCGATGCTTGGTCAGTGGCCGCCGCTGATCACCCAAGGTGACGTGGTAACGCTGCAAACGCAGCGACGCGAGAATTTCACTCAGCACCAGATTCGCTTTCAGTGGACTCCGAACGAAAAAACGACCGGGTATTTGTTGGTTCCCGATGGCGAAGGCCCCCATCCCGCCGTCGTAACGGTGTTCTATGAACCGGAGACCGCGATCGGGCAAGGGACGCCAAATCGTGATTTCGCGATGCAGCTTGCTCGCCGCGGATTCGTCGTGTTGTCGATCGGAACGACCGAGGCGACAGCCGCGAAAACGTACTCGCTGTATCACCCCACTCTCGATGATGCGAAAGTCCAGCCGCTATCCATGTTGGCCTACGCCGCTGCCAACGCTTGGCACGTATTAGCCAATCGCCCTGAGGTGGATTCACAGCGGATCGGCATCGTGGGGCATTCCTTTGGTGGGAAATGGGCAATGTTTGCCTCGTGTTTGTTCGACAAATTTGCCTGTGCCGCCTGGTCCGACCCAGGAATCGTGTTTGACGAAGAGCGATCGAGCGTCAATTACTGGGAACCTTGGTACCTCGGTTATCACCCCAAACCGTGGCGGCGGCGCGGGCTGATCAGCCAAGAAAATCCCGCTCGGGGGCTCTATCCAAAGCTGGTCGCGGACGGTCACGATTTGCATGAACTGCATGCGTTGATGGCACCGCGGCCGTTCCTTGTTTCGGCTGGTTCAGAAGATCCGCTTACGCGTTGGCAACCACTCAATCACACCGTCGCAGTCAACGCAATCCTTGGTTACAGCGAACGTGTTGCGATGACGAACCGCCCGGATCACTCGCCCAACGATTCGTCCAATGAAGTGATCTACCAGTTCTTCACACACTTTTTAATGAATCATTCCCTGATTAAGTCACATGGGTCTAACGTACCTTGAAATGCGAGTGATGGGGAAATGCGAATGCAATTACGTCACAGCGTCATCTCGCGTGATTCATCTTCGTCGATGACGACAAACAGGTGCGACGATGTGGCACGGTAACTTTTGGACTGCGAAACATGTGGGAATGCGGACTCTTGCAAGCTGACGTCGCTCAAGGATGAGACCTGGTGAAACATGTCCTTGCGTTAATTTCGCTTCGATCGCGCCTCGCGTGGCTCAATGCATTGCGGGAAAGAGAAACGTCGATTCGGACTTGCTATCATGACGTAGTTGTTTGTTTTCGCCATTCAGACCATTGCAAAACTTGAGTGGTTGCGTGAGAATCATTCCTGATCTCGGGGTTGCCATGATGAGCCGCATTCGATGACGAATTTGACGAGGCTCTACACTCTCAGGTTATTGCGTGGGGATGGTGCAAAACACCTCACCCTCATATCTATATTCGCATTCAAAGGACTGATTTCATGCTGCGTTTGCCGGTCGAGCCAAATGTTGTTAATGAGAATGACGAGATTGATCAACTTCGTCGTGACATTTTGTGCAAGTTCAAAGCGAGCAGCTATCGCCAACTTCGTCAAATCGATGTGACCGTGGGTGACATCGGAGCTATTGAGCTTCACGGAGAGATGGAAAGCTATTACTTGCGTCAGATGGCCTACCAGACTGCGATTGAGACTCCAGGCGTCTACACGGTAAAGGATCGAATTACCGTTCGCTCGTGTTAGCATCTCGGGTGCGTTATTCGCAGCGAAGGTCAAACTCTCTTTTTTACATTGCATTCTACCGCTAGTGCCAAGCCCCTTACGTTCTCATCCGGTGTTTAACCCGGCATTACTGAGCCGCTATTGCTGATCCGGCATTACTGAGCCGATGTTGCTTTCCGCGGGCAAGTTCCAAGCAAAAATGGCGGGTCCACGACCATCGCTGTCGGCTCCAAGAAATCGACTGAACCTAAGGTTTCTGGCACTCAACAGGCTGGGGCACTCGAAAAACAGTGCCGCTTGAAACAGTCGATACGGTGACAGCGGAGCCTGGTGTCTCATTTGTGACAGTTTGCGTCTGATTTGGAACATTTCAGGCTGGTTTTTGCTGCAGACCGCCTCTCCTCACAGCCATGCAAGATGTGTTAGGTTGGTTTAGCAGACAAGCTAACTACCCGACTCCTCAGAAACCCCACGCGATGGCAATGCAGCGACGACCTCTCGGTAATACTGGACTGACTCTTCCTGTCCTTGGTTTTGGTGCATCGTCGATCGGTGCTGAATTTCGCCAAGTGGATGTGGGCGAAGCACTCAAGGCGGTGCACGTCGCGTTGGATCGCGGAATGAACTACATCGACACTGCGGCCTACTACGGTCGTGGGATGAGCGAGATCATGCTCGGCCGGATGTTGCCCGACGTGCCTCGCGACTCGTATCTGCTGAGTACGAAGCTAGGCCGCTTTGCTCCCAAGCACTTCGATTTCAGTGCAAAACGGGTTGCCGAAAGTATCGACATTTCGCTCGAACGAATGCGAATCGATCACATCGACATGGTGTTTTGTCACGACATTGAATTTGTCGACCTCGATCAAATTGTCAACGAAACCATTCCGGCCCTAAAAAAGGAAGTAGAAAAGGGTAAGGTACGTTTCATTGGCGTGAGCGGTTATCCCATGAAGATTTTCTTGGAGATGCTCAAGCGATCGGATCTCGATGTGGTGCTGACCTACAATCACTACACACTGCAAAACGACATGGCGTTGGCGCTTGTCGAGCCTTGCAAAGAACAAGGCGTAGGACTGATCAACGCGGCGCCGTTCTCTGCCCGATTGCTGACCAATTCTCCGTTGCCCGATTGGCACAAGGCCACTCCAGAAGTTCGCGAAGTCGCCGCGAAAGCGGCCGCCCATTGTGCCGAGCGAGGCACCGACATCGCCAAGTTGGCACTGCAGTACTCAGTCGCCAACGAGCAATTCGCAAGTTGCGTAACAGGTTCTGCTAACCCCGACCGCGTTGCACAATGGTGCGATTGGCTCGACGAGCCGATGGACGAAACCTTGGTGGCCGAAGTGATCGAGATCCTTAAACCGATTCACAATTGGGTCTATGTCGAAGGCCGTCCTGAAAACAACGACGGTCCCGCTGCCTAGTGCTTTGTTTAGGTTGATTTTAGGGTAGTGAACGAGGCCCGTAGTGGACGAGGCCCGTAGTGGACGAGGCCCGTAGTGGACGAGGCAACGAGTCCCGTACGCTCAGCAAATGGCAAGAACCGTTGCCTCGTCAACTACGGTCAAACCCTAATGTCAAATTTAGCTGAAGGACTAGGACGATCCTCGTCGCTTCGTTCTGCCGCTTGCTTTTTCCATCCATGCTCCCTCTGTTCCGAATAAAACTGTCATGAAATCCTGTATCACAATTAGTCTGGTCGAAGAAGCTCGCGGTGGCCCTTTTGTTCTTTGGGACGGGCTCGAAAATTCGATCGCGTTTGCGGGAGAGTTGGGCTACGACGCGGTGGAGATTTTCGCTCCTGGAACCGAGGCGATCGATGCCGATAAATTGTCTTCGATGCTTGACAAAGCAGGCTTGAAACTTGCCGCACTGGGAACCGGTGCGGGCTGGGTCAAGCACAAACTGCAGCTTGCTGATGCCGATGCTGCCAAACGTGAACAAGCCAAAAAGTTCGTTCGAGACGTAATCGATCTTGCAGGCAAATTCGGAGCTTCGGCGATCATCGGATCGATGCAAGGACGCTCCGATGCCGTGGTCGACGCCCCGACCGCACGAAAATACTTGTGCGAAGCGCTCGAAGATGGTGGCAGCCACGCCGCCCAGTACAACGTGCCGTTGATCTACGAACCGCTGAACCGTTACGAAACGAACCAGTGCTGCACGGTCGCCGATGGGGTGAAATTGCTTGATTCACTCTCGACTCAAAACGTCACGTTGCTCTGCGATCTGTTCCACATGAACATCGAAGAAGCGGATATTGCCGAGGCATTGATCAGCGGGGGCGACAAAGTCGGCCACATCCACTTTGTCGATAGCAACCGCCGTCCCGTTGGTTGCGGCCATATGCAGTACGGCCGCATCATCGCCGCACTTCGCCAGATCAATTACCAAGGATACTTGTGTGCCGAAGCCTTCGCTTGGCCGAATCCCGAAGAAGCGGCCCGACAAACGATGCGAGCCTATAAATACTGGACACAGAGCTAGTCTTCTTCTTTACGAAGAATCTCGCGGATTCGGATTCCGAATTTGTCCCCAATTTTGATCGTTTCGCCGATCGCGATCGGCTGGCCGCCCGCTTCGAGCGTCAGTGGCTCGTCACAATGGGTGTCAAACGTCAATAATGACCCTTGAACAAGGTCAACAATCCGGCGAAGCGGCACCTTTTGCCTAGCTAGCGTGACGCTGACGTTGGTGCGAATGGCTAAAACGGCTTTGGAATGAGGTCCCGAGGTATTGATTTCCATACTTCGTTCAGGGGGATTCGACGGTCGAAAAACGGTAAAAGGCATTCACATCTGCCTTGCTACCTATCCTTATCGACCGATTTGAGCGTCAAAGATTGCCCAGAATTCCAGCAAGGAGGGCGGAATTCGCTGAATCAAGTTAAATTTTGACGGACACCCCTCACTAGGGGGTGTAGTGGAGATGGTTGCGTAGATACATTGTTCTGTGCTGAGTCGTTGCTCCAGACCATTCCGGTCCTGGGACTGGCGTCAGCCCGAGAATTCCCTCCAACCGATCTTTGAAAAGAAAGCTGCGAAATGTGCTTACTGGCCGTTCAGTATCGCTTGGTCCCCGAAAGTCCAATTTTGGTGGCTGCCAATCGCGAAGAATACTACAACCGCTCAAGCTTGCCGCCTTCGATCCAATCTGGCAAGCCCCGGGTTTTGTGCGGGATTGACCAGAAAGCAAGTGGAACGTGGCTGGGGGTAAACCAAAACGGTGTATTCGTCGGCCTGTGTAACCGAGCGACATCGATGCCCTTGTTTGGTCAGCGATCACGCGGTTTGCTTGCTCTGGACCTGCTTCGATGTACCACCGCAAATAAGGCACTCGATAAAGCGCATGCCGAGTTTGCGAAGACCCGCTACGAAGGCTGCAATATCATTATTGCAGACGCTAGCAACGGGTACGCGATCCACGCGGACGAACGCCAAGAGGTGGTCGAACTTCGCGATGGATTGAATATCATCGGAGCCCGCAACCTGAATGATCCCGAAGATCAACGGGTTCAGATGGCACGTCGCCTGTTGACGCTGCAAACGCTCGATTCGCCTGTGAAATTCTTGGCAGTCGCCAGCAAGGTCTTCGCCCGTGCCCCGGTCGGCCAAGGTCGTCCAAGCATGGTGATGCGAAATCCTGAATATGGAACGGTTAGCAGCTCGCTAATCGCATTGGGGGTCAAACCTCGTGATGCGATCTACCAGTTCAGCAAGGGAGCTCCGGACGAAGCCAAGTACGAAGACTTCTCGCCGATGCTGCGTGATATCCTCAGCCGAGGACTTCGCGAAGCTCGCACTAAAGCGAAAGCGACCTAAACGTCCTTGACGTTTGGACATCGCTTTGTCAATCAAACAAAACGGCTCGTTGTGAACTTGTTTCACCGCGAGCCGTTTTCGTTTTTGGATGTTGGGGCAGAAGCCAAATAAACGCTTACGGTCCATTGTCGCCCAGCTTTCCAAGCTGGAAGCGGTGCCGTTAACCTTCGGTGCGATTGGAACGCGAAGAATCTGGCTTCAACGATCAGGCGTGACGCACGCTAACGGCTTGGAAAGCCGTGCGACAATGCGAGGCATCACACCAATAGGCCCATGCGTTTGTACTCCAATCTTGGCAAATTTGTTGTCGTAATCCCCGCTGTAATTGTCGTATTCCCCGCTGTAACCGGACGGCTCGCGCCACACTGCCACCAAAGTAGATGGCATGGGTGAATTGCTTACCGCGAACTTGACGTCCGAAACCTTAGCACGTGCACCTACATGCGTGCGCAGCCGAATGAAACTCGCGTTGCGATCCCCGGCCGGCCTGCGAACGATGGTTCGAGTTATGCCGCTTAGTCATCACTACCGAAGTGGCAACCGCGCGTGGTGGCTGCGAATTCGATTGACCAGCGCAAACGCGGTGGGCACCGATTGCAGCAGCGTGACGATAGCACTCGTGCTGCACTTCCACGGTTTGGCGACTAAGCTCGGTTGTCCACCGCTAGCATGAAGGTCATTCAGCAGCAACGCTAAAACCGCCGGTTTGTCGACGTTGTGTTCGTTCATTCGTTTGACGTTCCCACGAAAGCGTTCTCGAAATTCCGCTTCGATTTCCGTCGCGGGTTCATCAAAAACAGACGTGGTCCGGACCTCGACGGCGAGCGTGTAACGCAGGCGTTCCAGCGCCACGTCGCGGTTCTGGGCTTGGCTTCGTCGCTCGGTTGCTTCGGCCACAACTCCCGTAGGTCGATGCAACAGGAACGCGCCCGAGCTCGTCTTGTTTCGATGTTGGCCTCCCGGACCACTTCGTCGCTGGGTCCGCAGTTCGCAATCGTCGAGCAGTTTCTCGAGAGCCAACAGACTGGGATGCGGTCCCGAGCTGATATCGATGGGCAACCGCTGCGAGGGCTCCGGCATTTGAGCCGTCGTCGCTTGGCGATCCTGGTCAGAGTTAGATTTGGCCACGAACAAACTCGCTAATCCAGTAGACAAGATCTGCAGCGATCGCACGTGACGGCAAACGAATGACGCCCGAGCACGCTGCGCCGATCGAATCCATCATCTCATCCGACTCGGAAGCCGGCAATGGACACAGGATTTGGTAGTTTGCTTCCTGAGTGATCGATTGAGAGTCGGCCTGAATTGCGGACACGGATTGGATTGTGGTCGAACACACTTCGGTCGATCCGTTCTGTAAATGGATGCGGATCTCGGTCCCATTTTTGATTTTGTCATGGTCACGAGCGTCGATTTGAAAAATCGCATGCCGCTGCCCTTGAGGACTGATCCGGCACCAAGGTTCCCGTGAATCGGCAAGGGCGCCTACTTGGCCTGAGAGCCAGATTGACGACGCACGCTCGGTCGCTTCCGACTGCGGTGTTGGCGGTAGCATCGTTCCCGCAATCGGTGCGACCACGTTGGTCTGATCAAGTCGTTGGTGGACATCATCCAATAGCATTTCAACCGACTTTTCCGCCGCCTGCAGCGTCGTCCACTGCGAGGCCACTTGGGGGCGATCCAGTGCGGTTCGGCGCGCGAGATTGCTTCGCAATTTGGCTAATCGCAATTCGCCTTGCAGTCGTGCTACTTCAATTAATTCATGGTCATTGGCCAGCGTGGCGATCAACTGCTTTGCCTGAACGTGTTGCCCGACCTCGGTTGCCACCGAATTGATTTGGCTGTCCGGTGGCAAAAACACGTTGACGGCGTCCGCCGAGTCGACGATGCCGACCACGTGGCGGTAGCGAGGAAGGGGCAATAACAAAGCCAACGCCAAAATTCCTAACAGCGACAACACCACTGCGAAACGCCGCCACGAACGAACATTCATCCAATTCCCCTCCCCTCGTATAATTCCAAAGCTTGTTTTTATTTGACGCAGCATCATGGCAGTTGCCGCTAAGGTCACCACCAAGACGGCAACAAACCGCAGATGGACCGCTCCGGCTAGGCTGAGCACCAAGGTTGCGATCGCCACCAAAATCAAACTGCGGTACATTAACGAGGCAAGGTGGTAAATCGACAGTGCGATGCCGCGGAAATCGTAGCGTCGCGAACGTCCATAACCCGTGCCCGCGATTCGGCTAATCACTGTCGATTGAAAACAGTCGCGTGCTTCGCGACGTAGATTGGT
>CAXBHV010000237.1:0-7796 GCA_963974855.1 uncultured Rhodopirellula sp.
TACCAGGTGATCTCGGATATGCCGCAGTCACCAAGGCGGCGCTCTATAACTACAGTGGCATGCGTTTGAAGGCGGTTGGCAATCGCACCGTGGTCGCCAACTTTACCGAAGGCGATGAGGGCTTTGATGTCCACGGCACGATCATTTCTCCTTGGCGTGTCACCATGCTGGCCGATGATTTAAACGAGTTGGTGAACAGCGACTTGATCACGAATTTGAATCCGGCTCCTGATCCCGAGATCTTCGCGGATACCGGTTACATCCAACCTGGACGCAGTGTTTGGAGTTGGGAGACATTGGGGCTGGATACGCCCGAGACGCAGCGAACATTCATCGATCTGGCCGCCGAAATGGGCTTTGAGTATTCGATGGTCGACGACGGATGGAAGGACTGGGACGCGCCCTGGGATACGGTTCGCTCGTTGTGCGATCATGGTCGGAACAAGGGAGTCGGGGTCTGGTTGTGGGTGCATTCGCACGACATTCATGATCCGTCGAATGAATATCAGCAGCTGCGAGACTACTTTGATCGAGTAGCCGCCGTGGGAGCGGTCGGATTAAAGATTGACTTCATGGACAGCGAGGCAAAAGAGAAGATCGATTTTGAAATAGCGGTCTTGCGGAATGCGGCCCAACGGAAACTGTTAATCAATTTTCATGGCTGTCATGCGTCCACGGGCGAAGAACGCACCTACCCCAACGAACTGACACGCGAAGGTATCCGGGGGATCGAGGTCAATAAGCACAAGGAAGGTCCCTTGCCCGCATCACATAACGCCGCGTTGCCGTTTACCCGATTCGTCGTAGGACATGGGGATTACACACCGATTCTGTATACCAGTCCTGGACCGACGACTTGGGCGCATCAGCTAGCCACGTTGGTTGCCTTTGTCTCTCCGCTGCAAGTTTATGCCGAGCATCCGGATGCGATGTTGAAGGCTCCGATTTTGAAGCAGGCTTTTCCCGTCATGCAGTCCATTCTGACGGTCTGGGATGAAACGATCGTGCTTCCCGACAGCCGGATTGGTGACGTTGCGGCGATTGCTCGTCGCAGCGGTGACGATTGGTTTGTCGGTGTTTTGAACGGTGCCGGAGCTCGCGACTATACACTCGATTTTGGGTTTCTGCCGGTCGGTACATACGAAGCCGTGATCGTCAGCGACGACTTAGACGCAGAGCCGGTTGAACTCGCCAACGTCGGTGTGAACATCAAGGCCAAACGAAAACAATGGACCACCGCAGTACCATTTAAAGTCGATCGCAGTTCAGTGGATCGTTCCCAGAAAATGAAGGTCTCGCTTGCCAAAGGCGGCGGCCTCGTCGTACAGCTGATCAAGCAATCGAACTAAGAATTTTGCCGGGAAACCTCTGCCAGCGTTTCGACCCTTTCTTTGCCGAAGTCTGCTTTGGCTATTCGTGCAAATTTGTGAGATTCGTGGCGACCTTTTCTTAGGGGCGATGGTTCTCCTAACCTGGGTATTTTGCCACGGATTTCACGAATCAACACAAATCGAAGAGCCGGATCTTATTCGAGCGAATTCGTAAGATTCGTGGCTAACTATTTTTTAAGGGGGTTGGCTCGTTTTATTGGAATGTTCTGTAAGGAGTCACTCGAAGTGTTTGGTTTCGGTTCGTTCGCTGACGCTCCAATGATCGAACGCTTTTTGGACTACCGTTTGGGGAATGTGCTCCTGTTCTAGCCTCTGGTTCGACTGGCAAAGTCGCTGGTACAAGTCGGCCTCGGCCACCGTCAAATGATGAAGCTCTCTCGCCGACACGCCATTGCCCGCAGTGACGATCTCCGAAAGCGATTCGAATACTTCTGCCGTCATCAACAAGCTTTGTACTTTCGGCAATCGTTGCCGCAACCGATCCAGGATCGCAAAACCATCGGCGTCAAGATCGCCCCAGTAGTGGACGTCGGATTTCTGCAGCCAATTCACATCGCACAATTGCGTGACTGCGTTGCCCAACCCTCCAAGGGCAATCGTTCCTGTCAGCTTTGGCAACGTAAGTAAGTTGACTTTATTTTCGACGATGATCACGCGGGCATGATTCACTTGCAATGCTGCGAGTGATTCCGAAGGCAGCGAGATCTCTTCAAACGGCAACCCCAAATCGTTTTGCAGTTGCTCATCGAGCACTCGCACTAAGAAATGAGGTCGAGCATAGCGCAATCCGTAACGTGGTTCAAACTCGTCGTAACCGTACCGCGGATCGATCGCCGATGGCGGCAACACGATGTCTAGCCACGACGCCAACCGTCGTCGGTTACTTTCAATCAGCTTGGTCGATACCGCCAGCGGCAATTCGCGGGCAAAACAATCCGGACGAGGGTTGTTTTGGAAGTAATCAATCACATCGAGTAATCCATCGAGCGAGTTGGAAACATCCAAGAGAGTTTTCCAATTCGAGCGGCGGGCTAGCCAACGCTCAAGCGTGGGTTGCCGATCACGTAATTTATTCACAGCAACTTGCAGTCGTTGCCAATCCCCCATGCGATCGGTTAAACGAGCCAGGTCTTCCATCGACTCGATTTCGATTGCGGTTGGGAAATCGTTTAATCCATGGGTGCGACTACGACGTGATTGCCAAACAACGCAATATCCAAATCCACGGGTCTGTTTTGCTGATTGCCGCAGCATTTCGACTTGCCGAATCGCGTCGGCGTGATTTGCCGGCACCTTCAGGTCGGCAGGCATGCGGTAAGGAAAAAACGATTCGAGTTCTCCTGCGATCCACGCATCCACTGCTTTAGCGAACAAACGCCTCGCTTTTTGGGTAATTGTTTCCGGAGCGATCATGGACGATTAACCTTCTTCGTCCTGAATTTTTCGATACTGTTGTGCCGTTAAGCTGATCAATTCGCTGCGATTGGTGTCGGGGTCTTTGATAATATGCCCGTACATGCCAACGTAACTTTCGGTGATCCGAGCTTTTGCGTCTAGAGGCGCCACGATGACCAGTTGCAAGCGAAAACGTGCGAACAGATCCATGGCGTATTTCGCCCTCGCGTCATCGCTTCGCGAGAACATTTCATCGACCATGACAAAATGGAACCGATCACTGTTGGGTTCATCGGGCTGCAGGTCGTATTGATAGGCGATCGCCGCCACCAGGACCAGGAATGCCAGCTTTCCTTTTTCGCCGCCCGATTGGCCGGCGCCACCGTCGTAGTAGCTTCCCGCAGCAGCGGACACTCGATCGTATTCGCGAGCGGCAAAATTGAACCAATTGCGGACATCAATGACCTTTTCTCGCCAGCGAAGATTAGCATCGTCACGCAATCGATCGACCAGCTTCTCGATTCGCTTGAACGTGGCCTCGTTGGCCTCGGCCGTACCGTCAAACGTCCCTTCCAAACAACCCGCCAACTCTCGGCGAAAATCACGAATCTCGGCGTCCGTGGTGTCGGTAGGCTCCAATCGCATGAACGTTCCTGGTTTCCAATCCAATTGCCGGAGGGCTTCGTTGAGAAGCTCGATCTTGCTGCGAATCTCTTCGCGTTCGTCCTCCAAACTGCCGTGCAAAAGGCCAATCTCTTGCAAAACTTTTTCCTTTAACCGTTGTTTGAATCTCCGTTCGTGTCGTGGCAAGTCGTCTTTGCTGATTCGCACATGAAGCTGCTCGAAACTCGACAGCGCCGATGGCGTCGGATCGAGCTCGGATTCAAAAACAGGAAACTTCGTCAAGAATCGGCTCATCGCCTTGGTCATCTGGTCGCGAATCGGTTCGATCGATTGTTCGAGCTCGGCAACCTGAGTTGACATTTCGTAGGCAGCTTCGGTGGGCAAACGACCCATGTTTTCAATGGTCAGTACTCGATCGCCAAGTCCATCTTTGATCGCAGCAAATTGAGCATTAGCGGCTTCCCAACGACCATTGCGTTTTGCAGTCGCGATTTTCTCGTCAACCGACTTCAATAGAAGTTCGCCATCGTTGAATTGTTTCTTCGTTTGTGAACGTTCATCAAACAACCGATCCCGTTCGGCGTCCAAGCCTTCGACCTCGGCGTTGATTTCCGCCAACTTGGTTTTCAGTTGGATGACACGATCATTGGAAGCTTCCAGCTTTTGTTTTTCGAGTCGAAGCTGCGACGCTTCAAAGTCGTGTCGATGATCGTCGATATCATCAAAGTGAGTGACGGCAGCAACTTCGTCTAGAACAGACAGTGTTGTTGCCGCATGGTCCGAAGAACGCTGCAGCGCCGTGATGGCAGCCTCGTATTGCCGGATCGCTTCGGCATGCTCGTGGATCGAAGCTTCGATTGCCTCGCGTTTTGCTTTGTTGTCCCAACCGAGCACGAAGTGCCGGCGGTCATGCACATCGCTGCGATCGTCCTTGGCATGTTGTCGTGCGTTTTGCTTGACGTGCCGATGAATCGTCATCGCACGTCGTCCCGCCATCTGGAAGGCTTCGAGCGTTTCGCACGCCAGGTGGTCAAAACGACTCTGAATCTGGCCGCGAACATAGGTGGCTAGCGGGTGATCGTCGCGATAGACCAGCATTTCCGGTAAACACAAATCAGTAATTCCCGAATGCGGTATGTCGTGCTGCGGACCCACGCGGTCGTACGTCAACCGTCGACCACGACCGCGAGAGTCGGTCAAGCGTTCGCTATCGACGTAGCCGGAAACACGTGCATAGAGATCGTCTGGTACCAACAATGTGCGTGCGAACGCGTGTAGTACCTGTTCGATCGACCCTTCCCAACGGGAATGTTTAGGATCGACGGCCATCAATTCTGCGGCAAACGGCAAATCCGATGGCGATAGTCGAAGTGCGTCACACAACACGTCACGCACTTCGATAAACGCATCATCAAGATTTCCCTTTCGACGACGCAGCGACTCCAATTCGGCTCGTTCGTCGGCAATTTCCCGCTGCTTCACACCCAGTTCATAGTTTTTGGTTTGTAAGTGAGTGAGTGCCGTTTTGCGAGTTTCCGTAAGATGTTGGCGACGATGGGAAAGTTCAACGAGCGCCTTTTCGAGTTGTTCGGCGCTAGACAAGACAACACGGATGTCGGCTTGTTTAAGTTTGGCTTCGATGGCCAGCCGTTTTTCTCGCTTGGAATTGGCGAGTTGTTCCTGGTTGGCAATCAAATCGGGCAACCGTTGCAGTCGGGCTCCCCCGCTGTGTGCGATCTCATGCTGCAAACCGGCTGCGTCGCCACGTTTGTTTTTCAACGATTCATCGAGCACCTCGATCTGCTCGTCCAGATGTCGGATTCGAACGTCCCACTGCTGGCACACCGGACGCAGCAATTGCTCCGTTGCCACGTCGAAAAACAATCCCATCGCCGCATATTGCTCGCGTGCTTGGATCAGCCGCTCGTTTGCCTTTCGGTACCGCTGGCCCAACTTCATAAGCGGTTGCAACAAGTCGTATTGTTGTCGCACCTGAACCAGTGCACGATGCGTTTCGCTTAGTTCGGCAAAATGATTCAACAAGCTGGAAACCTTGTCATTCCAAGGCTTCTTTTCAAGCATGTGGTCGCGAATGAATTGATCCAAACGCTGGACATCTTTGACCGCCACGGTTTGGTTGAAGATATCCATCGCCTTAGGACGGAATTTAGCCTGACGCTGCATCCATGACAGGTATTGCTTGTAGTTTTCGGTGACTTGAAAACCACGGTCGGACATCATTGATTTGATTTCGCTTCCCGAACTCAAACCACCAAGATCCCCAGCGATCGTGCGTGGTTGTTTGTCAAACCCGTAGACGATCTTTTTCTCGCCTGCCGACGTCAAATACATGACTTGGCAAACCGTGAATTGTTTTGCCGGCGATCCACTGCCATCCGATCCGCTGGCGAACGTCGCCAACAGGGCGGTGTAGTAGTGGTTGCCATCGCGAAGGTACTGGATTTGTGGTTTTTCGTCGCGACCTGCGGTTCGGTCATATGCGCCGCGAATGTAGGTGCGTTCATCGCGTTCTTTTTTGGTCGCTCCCGCAGCGACGTTGTAGTTACGGACGCCGGGTCGCACCAACAACGTCAACATCGCATCGACGAGAGTTGATTTCCCAGCACCGTTCTCGCCCACCAACAAGGACGTCGCACCATGAGGTGCAAATGAATGCACTTTTCCGTCGAATGTGCCCCAATTGAAGACTTCAAAGGTCGATAGCCGAAAACCAGGCTGGGGATCCGAGCCGGACACCTCGTCATTATCCTGGGGTAGGAAAAGGGGAGTTTCTCGCGTTATCGGTTCAGTCATCACATTGCTCCGCAGCGCCGCTTGTTGCCACGTCCACCGTCGCCTCGTCGCTGGTTCCAGCTCGACGTTTCAGCTCCGCTTCCAAATCGCCACGAAGACGCTCAAGTTCGGCAAGCGGCAGTCGAGCTTTCAGGATTCGCCGCACTTCCCAGCTAGCGGGGCTTTTTTCGAATTGACGTACAAATTTTAACTCTTCCAATTTACGCAGATTGCTGCCTAATGCTCGGTTGGATCGTACCGCGTCTTGATCGCCGGGAATCAGCGTTTGCCACAGTTCTAACAACGAAGCTTGCGTGACGACGCAACGTCCGTCGCGGTGGATTTCCTCTTCGAAGCGACGGAGTTCATCCCGCAGCAGAACGCACAACAGCGATGCTTCGAACGTCATGCGAATGCTACGAAACAACTTTGGAAGCGGCGGATAATCGGGCGGTAACACCGCACTATCGATTTGTCGTAGGTAAGCAAAACCGTCCTCTTCATTCACCACCAACATCAAACCAATACGGGCGAAGTAATCGCTCAGCGGTGTCAGGCCCGCCAAAACTCGCTCCCACGCGTCGCCGGCATCATCGTGATAGACGATTCCCTGCAGCAATCGCACGGCCGCAGGGGCCCAAGGAACGGGGGGCGGAAAATTGTCTGGCGAAACGATGTCGCCGCTTGATTCTTGGCTCATTTATCGTGGCCTGATCTTTCGCAAAGTCTCGTTTTTCTTTTCTTCGGTGCGGTGAAATGTCACCAAGGGCATTTTGACGCGAATGTGTTGCAGTTCGCCCGTTGCCTCGTCCGTCGTTTGCACGTCAATGATTTCTTCAGAATCTCGCTCAATCCGGTGACCATCGTCGTGAGCAATCTGTAACCAACCAACCAGTTCAATCACGCCGGCTTTCGGAGGACGCACACGGAGCAGTTGCGACAATCGGATTGATGACTGGTGTTGAGTTGCCGCCGCGATGGCATCACGCATGCGGTCCCACTCGAGTCGTTTCAGTGAAGCTAATTTTCGAGCTTGGCGCTCGATCGATGCGACGTCAACTACATGCGTTTCAGGGACGACGTCGAACACTTGCGGAGGCGTCCAAAACGGACGAGCCAAAGGTGATGTTACCTCGATCGTCGTTTCGATTTGCAAGCCAATGTTTGACGGTACCGGTTGCCCCGTTTGTTGGGTCTCCTGTTTCATCTTTGCAGCTAACGTGCGAATTTCGCCGAGGACTTCGGCCGTTCGTTTGCGGTGTCCTGAGGATTGCCGGTCGAGCAACCGACGAAGCGTTTGCGACAAACGACCCGTTTGACGTAGCACGTTGTCGGCTTCGGCCAACAGCGAAGGGACCATCCGTCGCATGTGCTCGATCGAGTCTCGCTCGGACGCAATCTCCTCCAAACGAGTGACCTCGCCGATTGTTTTTCGTAGTTGCGATTGAGCTTGAGGCGAAAGCAGAAACGCGACAAACGCGTTGAAGCTGACTCCCTCGTCTTGTTCGTTAACAAGATCCTCGGCATCGAGTGCTTCGGCTAGAATCTGGCCTCGCGTCCGTCCATCATCAATGGCATCACGCTGTACTTTGC
>CAXBHV010000238.1:0-7781 GCA_963974855.1 uncultured Rhodopirellula sp.
CAGATACGCACACACGGCTCCCTTTCGCTTACCGCCTTGGTTCACCGCCACCGCCGCGTCGTTGACGATCTTTAAAAACGGAATCACCCCTTGGCTGGTGCCGTTGGTCCCTTTGATCAATGATCCAGTAGCACGGACGCTCGTCCAATCGTTGCCTAGCCCGCCAGCCCATTTGGAAAGCATCGCGTTGTCGCCAATGCTTTTGAAAATGTGAGCCAGATCGTCTTGCACCGTCGTTAGATAACAGCTGCTCAATTGCGGATGCTGAGTTCCCGAGTTAAACAAGGTCGGCGTCGCACTGGTGAACCGGAACGACGACAGCAGTTGATAGAATTCGATTGCACGGTCGGTTCGTTGGTCTTCATCTTCACGAAGTGCTAACCCCATCGCGACTCGCATCCAAAAGTATTGCGGGGTTTCGATGCGGCGACCGTCGACGTGCAGCAAGTAACGGTCGTAAATCGTTTGCACGCCCAAATAGCGAAACAACTTGTCTCGTTCAGGTAGCAAGGCGTCGGCGAGTCTTTGAAGATCGAAGCTGCGCAGTTGTTCGGACAATCGGTCGCAGCGAATCCCTTCGATCACGTAATGTTCAAAACGATCGCGATAGGTACCCGTAAAGTCCTCGTCAATTTGTGTCAATCCGAGCGTTTGGCGATAAACGATGGCCAACTGCATTGCCGCAGCAAAGCGGTCGTAGTCCATGCTGCGCTCGATACGGCTGCGAGCCGAAAGCACAAGCGCGCGGGCGATGTCCTCGGGTGTCATCCCGTCGAATGATCCGCGAATGACTTCGGCAACGATTTCGCTGGTCTCGATGTTCGGTAGCGTCGACTCGGGAATCGATTCGAGAAATGCCTTTAACTTGGCTTCGGAGAATGCAACATGCACCCCCGGTTCAATCTGCAGCCGCAACTGCGGGACGGAGCTGCTGTTGTCGATCGATAACTCGTCCAGTCCCGAGTCGACGTGACGCACCGCTCGCAGTCGTGCGTGATCGGTTCGGTACAGGATGTAACGGCGCGCGACTCGAAAATGCTCTCGCTGCATCAACCCAATTTCGACCACGTCCTGGATCTGTTCGACACTCAGGCAGCCCGACGCTGCGTCCCCCGACGCGAACTCATAGACTTGCTCAATGATTGCCAGCACGTCTTGCTCGATTTGCGAGGCAAGCGGTTGGCCCTCGGCGAGGTTCAATTCCGCGCGAAACGCTTTTTCGATTGCCGATTCGATGCGACCGCGGTCCATCTCGACTTCGCGACCATTGCGTTTACGAACTTTCAATAGGGGAGTGGTGCGGCTTGCCTTTGCCGAAGTCGTCTCAGACATGGTCATCCTAGGGCTGCGGTGCTAGCTCGGTTCGATCTTTGGCCAGCGCCGGATTGCAAATTCCGTGGCGTGGTTGGCCAATAGTTTCGCGCGTACCGTCAGCTCAAACTGAAAACCATGTTGCATGGACGTTCAGATAGCTTGGCGAAGCGGCGACAACAGTGATCGAGCAGAAGCTCTGCGAACAATAAAACACGAATCGATGCGTTTCACAGAAAAGCAATTTGCCAGAGCGGCCACTTGGCCTTCGGCAGACGTCCCGTTGAATCACATCGCAACGATCACCCCAATCCAAGAGGGCACAAAACCGTCTATTTCGTGGTAGGTCTTCTGACTCACTGCCAATCGAATTCTCGCAGCCTTCTCGCCCCGATTTCCTGTCACACAGGTTGTCCGAGCAATGGCGTTTCAATGAAAGAGTTTCGATTTGGATGCATTTGATTTACGCATCCAAGGGCAGTTCACAGCGGCTGGACCATCCCGGAATTTCACCGGAGTTCCCTGTTCACTCGCGAGTGTAGAAACACCGCGAGTCACCACGAACGCTTAAGAATCTAGCAGCTGACGCGGCGACGTCAATGCTTTGCTAGCACAATGTCGCCTGATTTCGTTTGGGCCTGTATTTGACGTGTTTTTCGCTGGATCTTTGCAACAGTCACGCAATCCAGCGTGCGGGGGCAAAACGGCCCCGTCGTGCGACGGGGCGAAGCAAATTTGTGGCAAATCGATGGTTCGCCGGCAGCTATTTGATTTCGACGATGTCGAGATTCGTGAAGCGTCCGATCGACATGTTTGCACCTCCCACCATCACCATCGATGAATCATCAAGTGGCAACATGCAGTGAAAGAAGCGTCCGGGTTCGTAGCTGCCCACGATCTCCCAATCGTCGCCCTCCGCGGTCAGTCGCTGGATCGTGCCATTGACCGTGCTGACATACAGACGTCCGGCGTGGGATTGAGCCCAGCATCCAAATCCGGTCATCGCCTCACCGATGAGCGACGCCCCCTTGGACCACTGGTTCGATTTCGGATCGAAAATATCGACCTCGGTGCTCGGCCCTTCTTCTTGGTCCATCCCGCCGACCACATAGACCCGTCCGTCGTGTGCGGCGACTGACAACGCACGTCGCTCAAACGGTGGCGCTGCAATCGCTTTCCACTGCAGCGGTTGTTGGTTCAAGTCGGCGGTCCAAGCCGTAGTATGCCACTTGGTTTCGTTCTCGCCCGACATCGCCCAACCACCGACGACATAAACTTGGTCGCCGATCACCGCGGCGGCGTGCGAAGATCGTGGTTCAGGCAGCGGGGTATCGTCCTTCCACTGTTTAGCCGCAATGTCATAGCGGCTGACCGTTGCTTGCGATTGCAAATCATGCGTTTCGCCTTCGTCATTCAGCGCGGTAAAGCCGCCGATTCTCACCACCGAGTTTCCATGCCCGACCATTGCCAAGCCTTGCAGCTTCGGTCCCGATGGCAACGAATTCCAAGACTTTCCATTAGGCAGTTCGAGCGACCAAAATGCATTGGATTGCTCGGCGGTGGAATAGGAGTGTGCATCCCCAACGTGACCGCCGTAGACAAACAGCATTCCGTTTGCGACCGCGCCCCCGAAACTGGTTAACTTCAACGGAAGATTAGGAAGTGACGAGGCCTGGACGGTTACCGACGATTCATTTGATTTCGTCATTTTCGATTCGCTGACGTGAGCCGGGTCGTTGCGGTTTGCTTTCCCGTCGATCTGCGGCTGAGGAAACGTGGCGGTCAGATAGTTGCTGGTCGCTTGAAAGGACTCTTCTTTGAACGTACCCGAAGCATCGTCGTCCGTGAAGCCAACCATGATCGCGTTCAAGCCTGGTTCCACTTGCTTGCTTGTGAACGTCACCACTCCGTCGTCGTTCGTTTTTGCCGATCCTTCCTCATGCCCTTCGTCACAAAACAGCTTGACTTCGGCATTCGGCAAAGGTTTTTCCTGCCAAAGCACCAAGACGCGGATTCCTTCTTTACTCTTGGCGATTTCGGCGCGAAGTTTGTTTTGACTTTGATGTGTCGTCCAGGTCGCTGGATCCGAGCTAGGGAAATGCTGGACGTGATACACCAATTTCGAACCGTGGTAGATGCCGTACGTTTGCGTGCCGTAGATACATCCGGTTGGCTCGACGGCGTCCGCGGCCTGCAACCCGACCAAATCGTCGGTCGAAATGCTTTGCAATTTCAGTGACTTTGATTCGTCGTCACCGCGAGCATGCTTTAGCTCGAATTGCGTCATTGATTCGGGAAGATGATAGGTGCGATCGTTCAGCCCTTCGCCAAAGAACAAGATCGGTTTCCCTTCGTCGTCCAATGCGAGCCAAGGAAAGTGTGCGTGAACTGGGGTAGGCCCGAGCAAACTAAACAAGGCAAACAGACAGAGGATTGAGGTGACGTGACGTGATTTCATTTTGGTATTTTTCAAGAGAGGATTTTGTATCGAGTAAAAGTGGAGGGAAAAGACAGGCGGGAAGCCTATCCCACGGTTTTACTACAGGTCGATCCGCAGCGGACTGTCGTGCTGTGGCTTGATCTCGATTCGCTTCGTTGTCTCCGAGCTCCGATTGCGAGCCAAGGTTGGGGAGCGGTGCACACCAAATTCCCGAACCGCTTGGCGAGGGTTCTCCGCAGCAACTTCGATGATCGATTCGATTGATGCTTCGTCGGGGTTCACTCGTACGGTGTATTCTCCAACGTGAGGCCCCGTCTGTCGAGTAAAAGCGAAACGTCCCGCCTCGATTCGCGTCGTCACGGGAACGCCCTTTTGCGATGCTGGCGTCAAAATCAATGTCGCATGCTCGATCGGTTTGCCATCGACTTGAACGGTTCCGTGGATCGGGATTCGCTCGGGTTCCGGTTCGCTGCAACCACTCGCAATGACCATCATGATGCCAACACACGCGTGAGCAAGATAAACCAATGGTTGTCGCCGGCTCATTGCTCGCCTCCAGCAATCACTTCATGACCGTTCTTGCTAGCTAATGCATTGTAGATTTCGTAGTCGATCGAATCGGTGATGAATCGTGTGCTGCCATCGGCATAGACGAAATGGGCCCCGCCGACGTGTTGACTTGCAAAACCGCCGATATTGGCCGCGGTGTGGACATTTAGCGGATACAACGTTGTACCCAACGCGATTTTGGGATAACCGACGACCCAGCGAGCGGTACCCCATTTGACCGTTCCGACCATATCGCTCGGCAGCGCGCTGCCGCTCCAGACGTAGTCTTTGTAGTCGTAGACGGTCTCGCCCAGTGCGATCGTCGACGACGTCCCGTCAATGCAATCGCGGAATCGATTTGGCGGATTTTGAAATCCGTACGAAGGCCAATGCAACCCGAACAGCCCATCGCCTTTTGGCATGTAGTCATCGGTCCCTTCGCACCACAGATAGCTGGCGGGACCGCCGGTTTCGACGGGACGACCGTTGGTTCCGATGCGAGTATCGGGGGCGTCGCGATTGAGGATCATCGACGGGCACAGATAGCTGGCGATCTTTTGCGACGAAACTTGTTCGTTGTACGGATCGCTGTAGCTTTTCGAGAAATCCCATTGCTGGTAATTGTTCGATTCCTCCAGATGCGACAGCACCGAGACAAACGGGCTGATGAAGTTGCTCTGGATGCTGCCGGCCGGGAATTGACCAAACGTGCCATGGTAGTTGTGAGCCGCCAGCACGATCTGACGCATATTGTTGGTGCACGACATCTTGCGAGCAGCCTCGCGGGCCGCCTGCACTGCCGGCAGCAACAGACCGACCAGTATCCCGATGATCGCAATGACCACCAGTAGTTCGACCAACGTAAAGCCACGTCGCCAGTGACGCGGTGAGGTTGTGTTTTCGGCGTCCTGTAAATGGACAGACCGACTGCGTGAGATTGCCATCAAACAACTCCTTCAAAGAGCCTAAGAGAAAGGAAACAAATTCTTGATGTTCAGGCATGAACTCAAGAGCTGCATCCGAGCGTGGCTGGCGAAGGTGTCGACGGCCCAATTTTGGAGACTGCTGATTTAGTTAGCCGTTTTGGCACTCGCCACGGTTCCGTCACCATCTAACCGGGGCTAGAGGGCTGTTGATTTAATCGAAATGCAAATCGCATTGGTGAGCCGTGGGCCGTGGGCCGTAAGGCACCGGGCAATGCTTATACCCGGCCGCTCACGCGTCACGGCTCACTAAATCAACAGCCTGCTAGCGGCCAAACGGCTAACTTTACCGCGGTGATGTTGTGCTAAATCAGCAGTCTTCGCTTATGGGGGGCCATCACTCCAGTTGCTTGCTGCGTCGTCGAATCTGAATTGCTATTGCGAATCAGTCTCAACAAGTATTGCGTCGCGGAGTCTTTTTCGCAAGAATGGCTGAGTAAAAAAACAAAAATGCGTAAGCGACGTGAAAATAAAGACTTATGACGAATCAAACCGAGGCAACGCCGCCCGATCCCAAAAAAACTCCTGCCACGGACGGTGTTTGGGAGAGCCAAATTGCACCAAAAATCGTCCGATTCAAGGATCTCGCACGCTGTGGAGATGAGATTTGGATCGAGCATCAAGGGATGCTGTATCGGTTGCGAGAAACCCGCCAAGGCAAGCTGATTTTGACCAAATAGCAGTGATTTCTGGCTCGCGTCTTACTGCCAAAAAGGATCTTTTTTACGACGACGGCTCGCTGGGCCAACCTTTGGTCAGCACGTCTTTCATGGCCGCGAGCGTTTCTTTGCTGACATGGTGCTCAATCCCTTCACTGTCGGCGGCCGCCGTCGCCGCACTGACCCCCATTCGCCGCAGAAAACTCTCGACGATCTCGTGGCGTTTGCGGGACTGAGTCGCCAAACGCTTACCAGAGGCGGTTAATTCGATCGGTTGGTACGGCTCGGTCACAACCAAACCATCCCGCTTCAGTCGTCCGATCGTGTTGTTGACCGTGGCGTGCGTGACCGCGAAATGCTTGACAAGATCAATGGCACGACAAACGCCTCGCTCGGTAATTGCGTCCGCGATCGCCTCGACATAGTCCTCGGCAACCTCGCTGGCGTGGTCCGATCGAATTCGCTGATAAGTCTTCGATGGCAAGTTTCGATTCCCTTTGTGTGCCCGAAGTGGTGCAATCACCACCCGCAATGTGCCTTCTTTTGTAGCCCCACATCTTAGCAAAATTGTTTTCTCGCTGAATCCCCTTGATCGTATCTCCCAGAATCGGTAGACTCCGCCCATCAAGTTAGCCCTGGCTAACTTTTGCAAGTAAAAGCAAAGCACGCTTTTTCTTTTTTTACACCTCCCAAGTTAGCATCGGCTAACTTACGAGACGAAGAGCGGTTCCGAGTGAACCGAACTGAAATAGAGGATTACTATGCAGAAGCTACAAATTGCGGTTAGCGGCAAAAAAACTTTTTGCAGAGAGTCGGTGAAAGCCGATCACGATCGCCGAGGCGCGTTCACGCTGGTTGAATTGCTCGTGGTCATCGCGATCATCGGTGTACTAGTCGGCTTGCTACTTCCCGCAGTCCAGGCGGCACGCGAAGCGGCACGCCGCATGTCATGTAGCAACAACTTGCGACAAGTCGGCTTGGCGGCACAAAACTACCACTCGGCTTACCAACGTTTTCCTGCCGGCTACGTCTCACATCCCACGCGTGATGGATCGGCTCCGGCATCGGTGATGATGGACCCAATCACGTGGGATGCCGGGCCAGGATGGGGCTGGGCCGCCGGTTTGCTGCCGTTCGCCGAAGGCAACGCCGTGATCGAGAACTTGCGACTTGATCAACCGATTTGGTCTTCGTTCAATCGCCAAGCAATCGCAACCACCGTACCGATGTTTTTGTGTCCCAGTGCGACCGGAGGTGACGAACCGTTTGAAGTAAAAGACCAAGCAGGAAATGCATTGGTGGTTGCAGGCCAGCAAATGCAACTGGGACGCAGTCACTATGTGGCAAACCATGGCCAAGAAAGCTGTTGGGGTGAATGTGGTTCGGCGGCTACTGGCGAGGTGTTTACGAACATTTACACGTCAACGACCAAGATCGTTCCGATCAATGGTGATGCCGCCAACGTCGCGGACGGACCGTTTTTTCGCAATTCAAAAACGCGATTCCGTGATGTGCTCGATGGAACCAGTAACACGGTTTTCTTTGGTGAGCATAGCTCCGCATTAAGCGAGAAAACCTGGGTCGGTGCCTGGCGCGTTCACACATCCGCGTTTTTTATCGCCGGAAAACGGGCCCGACGCCGCCGCGACCCTGACACTGGTTCACGCAGGCCCATCCGGTGGCGAGCTTGATATCACGGGCAGCCCGATTATTCATCCGGTCAACTTTCCCACCTATCACGTCGGACAAATGTTCGCCGAACATCTCGGAGGCGGCTACGTTTGCATGGGGGACGGATCGGTTCGCTTTGTCACCCATTTCGTTGATTTGTTTCTATGG
>CAXBHV010000239.1:0-7777 GCA_963974855.1 uncultured Rhodopirellula sp.
ATCGAAATTCAAATCGCAGAGGTGAGCCGTGGGCCGTAAGGCACCGGGTATTGGCGTGTGCCCGTCTTGCCGCGTTGCCCGACACCAGCTGAACCACCGCTGGCCCGGATATTGCATAACCCGAAGCGTCAGCGAGAGAACCTTCGGAAATTCCCTGGCGGATGCGTCGTGTTATGATTTTGATTTCGCACATCACTCAAAGTTTTAACACCGTTCTGAGAAGACGGTTAAGACAGTCTTGCTCGGCTCACTTCGTGGTGGCGATTAGCGAGAAGTGTCTTTATCGGTGTGATTCGTGGCTCACTCTATCACGCGGGTTTGCCACAAATAACACGAATTTGTACGAATCGGTTGCTGATGTTGGAGGCCATGATGCATGCGTCATAGCTGCGGAACTCGACATCCACCCTTACGTCGCTGGCGTCTTTACAAACCGTGGCGTAACGCCACAATCCATCATTAATTAATTGCTTAACTCCACGTTGCACCGGATGTGGTTCACTGTGACACACTGGGCGTATTTGCACATCAATACCGCACTCTAGGATAAAAAAATGACACCTGTCAAATCGCTCAATCACATCGGCATTGCCGTTCGATCTTTGGACGATCAGAAGGCCTTTTATGGCGACACTTTGGGCGCCGAATTCGAGGGCATTGAAGACGTCCCGTCTCAGAAGGTGAAAGTCGCCTTTTACAAATTGAACGACGTTAGGTTGGAGTTATTAGAGCCAACGGACCCCGAAAGCCCGATCGCCAAGTTCATTGAAAAACGCGGCGAAGGTCTGCATCACATGGCATTTACCGTCGACGATTTGCAGACGCGCATTGATGAACTCAAGAGCGAAGGTTTGCGAATGATTGACGAGACGCCGAGGCCAGGGGCACACCATATGCAGATCGCGTTCATTCATCCCAAGAGTAGTGGCGGCGTGCTCACGGAACTATGCCAACCTCCTCAGTGAGAAAACTAAGAACGATCAATGAATGAGACCTCTTTTAAAATTGCAGATGACTTTCCTCCCGTTGACTATCAAACCTGGCGTGATTCCGTCGAAGCGGACCTAAAAGGCGTTCCCTTTGAACGCAAGTTAGTTTCACACACTTACGAAGGCATTGATATCCAGCCGGTTTACACGTTGGCCGATCAATTGGCTGGCTTGGATCCGTCTGGATTCCCGGGCATAGCACCGCTAGTTCGTGGTTCACGTTCGCTGGGTCATGTGCTTAGCGGAGTCGATCTGCGACAAGAACACGCTCACCCGGACTTGGAAGTCAGCAACGAGGTCATTTTAAGTGACTTGCAGGGTGGCGTGACTTCGTTGCAGCTACGACTGGATCGGGCAACCCGTTGCGGATCGGATTTTCGCGATGCCGAAGCCGCATCCTTTGTCGGTGACGATGGAATGATGGCGTACAGTGTCGATGATTTTGCAACGGCACTCAAAGGCGTTCAGCTACCACTAGTGGACGTTGCCTTGGACGCTGGTTCCGCATTTGTCCCCGCCGCAGCAACGCTGGTTGCACTTTGGAACCGCAGCGACATTGCACCCGAAAGCGCTCGCGGTGCTTTTAATGCCGACCCGCTGAAAACCTTGGCCGCCGAAGGTCAATTACCGACTGATGCTGACACGGCACTCGCCGACATGGCTTCACTCGCGTCGTGGACATCAAAGACACTACCCAAGGTGACTGCCGTCAGCGTCGATACTTCGCCGTATCACGATTCCGGTGCGACCGCTGCGGAAGACATCGCGTTTGCAATGTCGACGGCGGTGCAATATCTGCGAGCGATGACCGATGCCGGCATGTCGATCGACGATGCGGCGAATCAGATCCTGTTTCGGTTCAGTCTGGGGACACATCATTTCTTGGCGATCGCCAAGCTGCGAGCCGCACGGCAGACGTGGTCTCGAATCTTGGAAGCCAGCGGCGCTACTCATGTCGGGATGAAGATTCATGCCCGTACGGGCAACCGTGTCATGACTCAGCGTGACCCCTACGTCAATCTGCTGCGAAACTCCGTAAGCGTCTTCGCTGCATTGATTGGCGGCGTCGACTCGATCACGTCGTTGCCGTTTGATCATGCTGCAGGACTGCCCGACAATTTCAGTCGCCGAATCGCCCGCAATACAGTCCTGATTCTGCAAGAGGAATCACACTTGCACCGAGTCATGGACCCGGCGGGTGGCAGTTGGTTCTTGGAAAAACTGACCTCCGAAATGGCAGCGAAGGCATGGGAAATTTTTCAAGAGATCGAAGGACTGGGCGGCATGCTGTCGGCGCTAAAGTCAAACAGGGTGGCTGACTTGATCGACAATGCTTACGCACCGCGTGCAAAAGACATTGCCAAACGCAAAGAAGGAATTACGGGCGTTAGTGAGTTCCCCAACCTGCGTGAAGAAAGTGTTCAGCATCCGCCGCCGGATATGCGATCGCTGCGGAGTGCGGTCCATCTGCGGCATCAATCCGAACCAGAATCGGCGTCACCCGTCAAGCCAATCAACCGCGATGCGGGTTTGTTGCCGGCCTGTGTGGCGCTGGCACAGTCCGGTGCTTCGATTGGACAGATCGGAAAAGCCTTAGGTTTTGAACCAGGAAAGACGTCCGTCAGCCCCATTGAAGCTCACGCTTTCGCTCAGCCGTTTGAAGAGTTGCGTGACGCCAGCGACGCGTGGATGGAAGCCAACGGAAAACGTCCTCAAATCTTTTCCGCCAACATCGGTCCGGTCGCCCACTTCAACGCTCGTGCTACCTACGCCAAGAACTTCTTCGAGGCAGGCGGTTTCGAAATGCTTGAAAACGAAGGGTTTGCCGACGCTGCGACTGCGGCCGCAGCGTTTGCGCAATCCGGTACCGACGTTGCCGTGATCTGTTCGTCGGACAAAATCTATGCGGATTTAGCTGGTTCAGTTGCCACGGCACTAAAAGCCGCCGGTGCGAAGAAGGTTATTTTGGCCGGACATCCCGGCGAGAACGAAGCGGCTTGGAAGTCCGCTGGCGTTGACGAATTTATTTACATCAAGTGCGACGTGCTGGGCACGCTCCGCAAACTATTGCGAGACCAAGAGGTGCTGGCATCATGAGTACGATCCCTAACTTTACCGACATTCCCCTCAACAGCACGTCCCAAACGCCGCAGGCCGATTCAGGGAAATCCGCTTGGACAAAAGCAATCGGCGGTGACGCCGGACGATTACGTTGGGAAACCGCGGAACAGATTCCTATCGAAGGGCTCTACTGTGCCGACGACTTGAAAGACGTCGACCACCTAGAAACGATGCCCGGGTTCGCCCCGTTCCTTCGTGGCCCGTATGCGACGATGTATGTCATGCGTCCATGGACGGTCCGGCAATATGCAGGATTCTCTACAGCCAAGGAATCCAATGCTTTCTATCGTCGCAACTTGGCTGCCGGCCAAAAAGGTCTGTCCATTGCGTTCGACCTAGCGACCCACCGCGGCTACGACAGCGATCACCCACGTGTTGCTGGCGATGTCGGCATGGCGGGTGTCGCGATCGACAGCATCTATGACATGCGAACTCTGTTTGACGGAATTCCGTTGGACAAAATGAGCGTTTCGATGACGATGAACGGCGCTGTATTGCCCGTGATGGCGCTATACATCGTCGCTGCGGAAGAACAGGGGGTTGCAACTGCGGATTTGTCGGGAACGATTCAGAATGACATCCTGAAAGAATTCATGGTGCGCAACACCTATATCTATCCGCCCGAACCGAGCATTCGTATCATCGCGGACATTTTCAGTTACACCAGTCGATTGATGCCGCGATTCAACAGCATCAGTATCAGTGGCTACCACATGCAGGAAGCCGGCGCGACGGCCGACTTGGAATTGGCGTACACGCTGGCCGATGGGTTGGAATATGTCAAAACCGGAATCAAAGCCAATATGGATGTTGATTCGTTTTGCCCGCGACTGTCGTTCTTTTGGGGCATCGGCATGAATTATTTCATGGAAGTGGCCAAGATGCGAGCCGCTCGGATGATTTGGGCAAAGTTGATCAAGCGATTTGATCCGAAACTTCCCAAGAGCCTTTCGCTGCGAACGCACAGCCAAACCAGCGGCTGGAGCTTGGTGGCACAGGACGTTTACAACAACGTCGTCCGTACCTGTGTCGAAGCCATGGCGGCTACGCACGGGCACACTCAATCGTTGCACACCAATGCACTTGATGAAGCGATCGCGCTGCCGACCGACTTCTCAGCTCGCATTGCCCGCAACACTCAATTGTTCCTGCAACAAGAAACCGATACCTGCAGCGTCGTCGACGCATGGGGCGGCAGCTACTTTGTTGAAAAGCTGACCCACGACTTGGCTCAGCGGGCTTGGCAACATCTGGCCGAAGTCGAGGAAGCCGGCGGAATGACGGCAGCGATTCAGGCTGGCATTCCCAAGATGCGAATCGAAGAAGCCGCCGCTCGTACGCAGGCGAGGATCGATTCAGGATTCCAGCCCGTGATCGGCATGAACAAGTATCGGCTGGAAAAAGAAGACGACCTGAAGGTACATTCGGTTGACAACACGGCAGTGCGTGAAGCACAGATTGAAAGTTTAAAGCGTCTTCGTGAAGATCGTGATCAAACCGAAGTCGACGCTTCATTAGCGGCGCTCAAGGCGGCCGCCGAAAGCGGCGAAGGCAACTTGCTTGAAATCGCAGTCACGGCGGCGCGGGCCAAAGCGACGGTGGGTGAAATGAGTACAGCACTCGAAGATGTTTACGGGCGTTACGAAGCCCCGGTATCAGCGGTTCGAGGTGTTTACGCAAGCGAAACCCAAGGCAGCAAAGCGGTGGCGACAGTCGAACGCATGGTAGCGGCATTCGAGAAGGCGGAAGGTCGCCGGCCTCGAATCTTGGTCGCCAAAATGGGACAAGACGGGCACGATCGCGGCCAGAAAGTGATCGCGTCCGCGTTCGCGGATCTCGGATTCGATGTCGACATCGGCTCGCTATTCCGAACGCCCGCTGAAACGGCCAAGCAAGCGGTCGAAAATGACGTTCACATCGTCGGTGTCAGTTCACTTGCCGCAGGACACCTAACGCTGGTGCCGCAGCTTCGCGATGAACTCGCCAAGCTTGGCCGTGAAGACATCATGATTGTTGCTGGCGGTGTGATTCCGCCCCAAGACTACCAAACGTTATACGACGCTGGCGCGACCGCGGTCTTTGGCCCAGGAACGGTGATCAGCGATGCAGCGGTTTCGCTGATTCGCAAACTATCCGATCAACTGGACCTTGCGATCCCAACGACCGCATGACCGACTCATCACTTCCACCGCGTCTGCCACCCGCACCCCGTCGCAGGGTGCTGACTGCGGACGATTACTTCGATGGTGTCGTGCAAGGAAACCTAGCGATGTTGGCCCGCGCCTTCACGCTGGTGGAATCGAGTGCGCCAAAGCATCATGCGATCGCCGAAGAGCTGCTGACTCGGTTGATGCCGCACAGCGGTACCGGACTTCGAATTGGCATCACGGGAGCGCCCGGCGCGGGGAAAAGCACATTTATCGAAGCATTGGGACTTTTGCTAGTTCAGCAGCACGGATTGCGGGTCGCTGTATTAGCCGTGGATCCATCGAGCGGCGTGACCGGTGGCAGCATCCTGGGCGACAAAACACGGATGGGACGCTTGGCCGCGGAGGAGAATGCATTCATTCGGCCTTCGCCTTCCGCTGGGACCCTTGGCGGCGTCGCCAACAAGACGCGTGAGTGCATGTTGGTGGCAGAAGCCGCTGGCTTTGACGTCGTCCTCGTGGAAACGGTCGGCGTCGGACAGTCCGAAACCATGGTCGCTGAGATGACGGACTGTTTCCTTGGATTGATGCTGCCTGGCGCAGGCGATGAGCTGCAGGGCATTAAACGAGGGCTGCTCGAATTGCTGGACGTGATCGCGGTGAACAAAGCGGACGGCAAGAACGCCGAAGCAGCCGCGCTTGCCGCCCGTCAGTACCACAACGCTCTTGATTCGCTCTCGGGGCGTCAATCATCGGAAACTCCCGCGATCATGACTTGCAGCGCGCTGGCCAAGATCGGGATCGATGGGGTTTGGGATGCGGTTCAATCCAAGTGCGACGCGAGGCGGAAAAGCGGAGCGTTTCGTCGACGTCGCAAAGAGCAGAACCTGCGATGGTTGTGGGCCATTGTCGAAGACCAACTGCGTCAAGCACTGCACACGCACCCCGGCGTGCAGGAAATCTGCGAGGATGTAGAAAACCAAGTCTTGGCTGGCGTCATGCCGCCAGCCGTTGGTGCTCGCCGATTGATGGACGTGATCATCAAAACGTAGCACTGGCACGATTACTGGCACAGTAAAAGGAAAAAACGATGAGCATTGTCAAGTCTGTTCGGGGATTCACACCCCAGTTTGGTGATAACTGTTTCCTGGCCGATAATGCAGTCGTCGTCGGCGATGTCGTGATGGGGAATGACTGTTCGGTTTGGTTCAATACCGTCTTGCGAGGCGACGTTAATTCCATTCGCATCGGAAACAAGGTTAACATCCAAGACGGCAGCGTGCTGCATACCTTGTATCAAAAATCGGTGGTCGAAATCGCGGACAATGTCTCGATTGGACACAACGTTTGCGTGCACGGTGCACGGATCGATCAAAACTGTTTGATCGGTATCGGTTCCGTTATTTTGGATCACGTGCATATCGGCGAAGGATCGATTGTTGGCGCCGGATCGGTGGTCCTACAGGGCACTCAAATCGAACCGGGCTGCCTGTACGCGGGCACTCCAGCGCGGCGGATCAAAGACGTCGATCCTGCCCAAGCGAAAGAGATGATCGAAAAGATAGCTAACAATTACGTCATGTACGCAGGTTGGTTCCAAGAGGCTGAAGCCCACTAGCCCAGCATGTCACCCGTTTCGATCAAACGTTGGTGCAAATCGAAGCAGTGTTTCAAGTCGTGGTTGATGTGTCCGGGTTTGCAATTGGAGATGTACTGATGCAAGTATTCGCGGTACATCGGATGAACGCAATGGTCAATAATCCGCAGGGCTCGTTGATGCGGTGCCAACCCTCGCAGATCCGCAAGCCCCTGTTCGGTCACTAACACGTGGACGGTGTGTTCGTTGTGATCGACGTGGCTGCACATCGGCACGATCGTCGAAATCTTTCCACCCTTGGCGATCGATGGGCAGACAAAGATCGACAAGTAGGAATTGCGAGCGAAGTCGCCACTTCCGCCGATGCCATTCATGACGTTCTGGCCAACGACGTGCGTTGAATTGACGTGACCGTAAATGTCGGCCTCCAGCGCCGTGTTCAGTGCAATCACGCCCAATTGGCGGATGATCGCCGGGTTGTTGGAAATTTCTTGCGGCCTCAGCACAATTCGATCTTTGTAGAAATCGTTGTCGTCAACGATCTCTTGGATCTGTTCGGGAAGCACCGTCAATCCGCATGAACTCGCGCCAAGCAATCTACCGCTTCGCATCAGCTTGAATGGAGCAGGCTGCAAGACTTCCGAATACATATAGAAATCAGGAATGTCAGGACTTGCGCCGATCCCCTCGAATACAGCGTTGGCAACGTTTCCAACGCCACTTTGTAGCGGCAGAAACTCAGCAGGAATCCGCCCCGCCTTCAATTCATCGCGTAAGAAATCGACGACATATCCGGCGATCTTTTGGCTCAATTCATCGGGTGCCGCAAAGCCGCCCACTTCGTCGGCCTGATTGGTTTCAACAATTCCGACGATCTTTTTGGGATCGATCTGAACATACGGTTTCCCGATACGCTGCATTGG
>CAXBHV010000240.1:0-7755 GCA_963974855.1 uncultured Rhodopirellula sp.
ACCGCTGGAAAGTGATTGAGGTCACGGTGCTCGACGAAGCCGTCGCGTCGGATCATCGAGCGATCTTTGCTGTGTTGGAGTTGCATTCGCCGGAAAGTAACGAGTGACAACTCGATCATTTACAGTTCTCTGGTACCGCCAGCTTCATGGGTGTCACCATTTTGACACCATGTTGAATCGTTCGAGAATCTTAACCAGCTCGATCGCGTCATTCAGCTCTATCTGATCGTCAATCTTGGTGTAGTTTGCCAACTCTGCTGCGTTGACGCATTGCATTGCATTTGAGAATCGTCTTTTCTATTGATCCAATGCAATAGATTGACGTCACCTCGATCCAGCCAAGTCCAGCTCCGATGGATGCCTTCGGATTTACGAAGGCATGATGGCGAGCATCTTGATGCTACCGGAGCAACAGGCGGTGCTGATGAATTGCAACGGACCGCAGAGGCCAAGTGAACCATGCAGGCTGTGTCTCGTAGAATTCCGATGGCAATAAACGCGAGCAAGTCCGAGCTTCGCTAGAGTCCGTTTAGAGAGAGATCCGAGTCGGATCCACTGAACGAGATGTAGCATTGGAGACAACTTTGACGACTTGGCTCGGGTGAAGTGAGCGCAAGTCGGTTAAGTCACTTGTCACGCCAAATCGCTCTTCGCATCCCCAGACAGAGGTGCAAAAAGCTCTCCGCTGTAAACTATCGCAAATTTTTTGCATGATTTTTGCGCCCAGACAGGTGTACATTATAGTGTACGTCTCTGGAAAGTTGTTTTGGGCGTCTACAATAAAAGCCATCAAATGACAACCCGTTTTTACTCGTAATGTAGTTGAACATCGATGAGTGCGAATCGAAACATCACACGGATTGACCGTGAATCGTCTGGGGGCTTCCTGGTTCGCTTAATGCGTAAGGGCAAGAAGCACACCAAGTTTTTTGCTGACAACGAATACGGCGGAAAACGCAAGGCTCAACTTGCGGCCAAAAAATTCCGTGACGACTTGGAAGGCAAGCTAAAGGGCTATACGCCCCAACAATTGTCCAAAATTGTTCGCTCGAACAACACTTCAGGTGTGGTTGGAGTTCGGCTTGTCGAAGAAGTCGATTCCCGTTGGCCGTCCAAACCAACATACCAGTATTGGGTGGCTCAGTGGAGCCCCAAGAAGGGCGTTCGAAAGACTCAACGTTTTTCGGTCGAGAAGTATGGTCACGACGAAGCCTACAAACTTGCTGTGAAGGCGCGTGCTAAAGGCGTCGCAAGCATGAAATAGTGCGTTTTTGCCGACGCATTAGCATTATAACGCCTGTTTACTTGCGGGAGGTTCCGGCCGTGTAACCATGCGCTGTGTTGCGCCATGCTTTTTTGGGGCATTAGAGCCTGGTCCTGGCGGACTTATCGGCCAGAAATTTCCGCAAACGACATCAGCTATTGAGGTCACACACCAACCGCTCTGCGGAGTAGTTGGTGTGTACCTCTTTGCTTATTTATGTCGCTATTCCAAACTCGTTAAGTTTTCTGCTTCTTGGAATAGGGGCAGATGAAACACGGTTAGCGGGCTCTGCAGGGCGAATACGCTCATTTTAGCGTCGTTTTGCTTAGAAATCTCTTTTACCATTATGCAGATCTTGCATGCTATGGATAATAGATGGTTAACCGAGGGTGAAACGTCTCGGGCTGTTTCCAAACGACCTCGCGTTTCTCGTATATTTGCCGCCGATATTCTCGTTGGACGTCCCTCATTTGCCAGTTTGTCTTAATCGTAAATAGACTGAGCGAAGCCGATTGCAGAATCTTGTCTCGAGGAACGCATGAGTATGAAGATCCATGGCATGGGCACGGCCTTGCCTAGCCATTCCGTAACCCAAGAAGTTTCCGCTGAAATTGCCAACGGAATTTGTTGCGAGACTGACCAACAGCGCCGTTTGCTTTCGACTTTATATCGTCGAACGGGGGTCAAGTCGCGGCACAGCGTGTTATTGGAATCTGGCGAAACCGCTGAGATGCATAGCGAATCGGTTCTATCGCAGTCACACAACGGTAGCGTTCCGCAAGTCACCGAGACGGAACCATCGACATCGACGACGGTGCTTGATCGTACCAATCAGTCATTTTATTGGCCGGCGAACGATGTCACCGACCGGGGGCCGACAACGGCTCAGCGTTTAGGCGCCTACCGGGACCATGGCGAAGGTCTAGCGATGCAGGCGTCATTGGAAGCCTTTGCCGACTGCGACGTGCGGCCCGATGAAATCACTCATTTGGTAACGATTTCATGCACCGGATTTCATGCTCCCGGAGTCGACATCGCCTTGATTCGTGAACTTGGTTTACCATCGACCGTTTCCCGCACCAATGTTGGGTTTATGGGATGCCACGGAGCAATGAATGGGCTTCGTGTCGCCAAGGCTTACGCGGATGCCGATCCCAAAGCTCGTGTGTTGGTGGTTGCTGTCGAACTCTGCAGTCTACATCAACAATACGGATGGGACGCTCAACGTATCGTCTCGAATTCTTTGTTCGCTGATGGAGCCGCTGCGGTGATCGGTTCAGGGGCCGAACACGAAGTGGGATCCGATCAAGTCTCATTGACGAGTAGCTATTCGGCGATCATCCCTGGGACCGAAGAGATGATGTCGTGGGCGATCGGCGACAACGGATTTGAAATGTACTTATCACCCGAAGTGCCTGATGTCATTCGTCGTGCGACGCGCGAGCCGCTGGACAAGTGGCTTGGTCAATCCGGATTGTCGCTGGCGGATATCAAGTCGTGGGCGATTCACCCGGGTGGCCCGAGAATTCTCGATGCTTGTGCCGAATCTCTCTCTCTAAACGAAGACGACTTGTTGGCGTCACGTAGTGTGTTGAGCCGATTTGGGAACATGTCGTCTCCTACGGTTCTGTTCGTGCTGAACGAGTTGTTGCAACAGAATCAGAAGCCACCGACATTAATGCTCGGGTTTGGGCCCGGCTTGGCGATGGAAGCTGCCCTGTTCCAATAAGGGTGCCGTTGACGGGTTCTGCTTACAACCGTTCACGAACAAGGAACCCAATAATTGCCCCAATCAACAGACTAATTGGGATCGCAATTGCCAGGGTTAGCAACACCGTTAGCAACGGGCTGTCACGCCGCGTGAGCTCAGCACCATTGGGTGAGCTGTAAGGCATCGGGTGAGGTGACGACGAATGAAGGTTCCCGTCGGATTGACTTAGCGGCTCGGACGACGCCGTGAACTCGTTTGTGTCACGCGAGGTTGAACGTTCCTTGGGAGGCGGTGGTGGCGTCCATGATCGCCGATCGATGGGGCGATTCACAAACTCGATGGCATTGTTGGCCCATGGTTCAAGCCGCTCGACAACGGCGTTTGCCGAAGGAATTCGGTTTGCCGGATCCTTCTCCATCATATCGGCGATCACGTCGACGAAGTCCTCGGTTAACTCTGGCGAAAATTTTCGAGGATGCCAAGGCGTTTGCTCACAATGACGTTTGCACTTTTCACGCGCACTGCCACCGGGGAAAGGGACCTTTCCGGCGACAACGTAATACAGTGTGCATCCAAGCGAATAGATGTCGCTGAGCGGACCGACCTCGGATGGATTCAGAATCTGTTCAGGCGACAAATAGTCGGCGGTACCAACGATTTTGCCCGCGCGGGGATCATCGTCGCTGGTTGAAAAACTGTAAGCGGCCAATCCAATGTCGGACACCTTCGCGTGACCATCGGGAGTCACCAGGATATTGCCCGGTTTGACATCGCGGTGCACCAATCCCAAGTCATGGGCGTATTGTAATCCCATTGCGGCTTGGGTGATTACGAGCGCCGCGTGTTCCATCGTCAACGGACCGTTGCTGCGGACCAATCGGCGTAAATCGGTTCCGGGAACATACTCGGTGACGAGATAATCCACTTTGCCGTCATGGCCGGCATCAAACGCTCGTACGACGTAGGGACAATCCAAGCCCGCCTGTAGCCGAATTTCTCGCATGAATGAAATGCGTGATTCCGATGTCAACTTGTCCAGCGGCAGCGTCTTCACCGCACACTGGCGCCCCATCACACTGTGCACGGCTTTGTAGACCTGCCCCATGCCGCCTTGCCCAATCCAATCGGTGATTAGATAGGGACCAAGGTTGAATTTTGTGCGTCCAGCGCGGAGTTGTCGTGCCTGGTACTCGGTAATCAGACCGATCTGAATTAACCCAGCAGCAATCGCGTCGTCGTCGGCATTGCCGGTGTTTTCCAGCAATGCCTGCGAGACACGATTCCATTTCCTCAGCGACACCAATCCGCTGCGGATCGTTGCCTCTTTGAAATCGAGAATCGGCTTGGAATTACCGGAGCCCATTAATGCAATGCTTCCCATTACTCGAAAACGCCACTATGCGTTGAACTGAATTAATACGTCGACCACTTCGTGCCCTGCGACAGTCACTTTGATGCGGTCCTCTGCGAATTCCAAAACGGGCGACTCGGATCGTTCTTTCAACCGCCTCAGCATGGCGTCGGTATCAAGTTTACCTCGGTGGTCTAATTTCACTGCGGCGACGACGTTTCGGCAAAAGCGAACTGTAGCGCTGCAGGACTGTGAACGTGTTTGAATCAAACGAACAACGGCCAACAATTTGCCGTCACCATCGTTTCGGCAATCGATGTCTGCGACCAGCACGGTATTGGGCGCCGCGTGAATCAACCATCCGCGTGAAGCATCCGGTCCAACCGCTTCGACGGTGGCTTCAATCGGTTCGCTTAAAACGCTACGCGCGGCCATCACAGGACTGGGCACATCGAAACCATAGTGAAGCGAAAACTCGTGTTGCGTTTCACCTTGGACCTGCAAAAGAGTGTCCAAAAAGCGATCCTCGACACGTCGATGATAGGCTAAGCCTGCGGACGCGACTAACGTTTGGCGATCAGACTCGTCCAGCATCACTCCTAGCGGTGCGACGATGCGTCGGCTGGAGGTGCGGTGCATCTTGTCTCGCAAGATCATTCGATACGAGACCGCTTCGTTGGCGACGGCGCATCGTGCTGCGATATAGTGTTGCCACGGGTTGCCCTCGAGTCTGGAAAGCAGATCAATTTTGCCATGGACATGAATCATGCGATTGCCGCGTGTGATCTCGTAATCCAATTCATAGGCGGCGATCTTTTCCCCGTTGGGATGGGTGAGGTGGCCGGTGGTGCGAATGATTCCGTGTTCAGCTTTGGCGACCATCGTTTTCATCTGATCGCATTTCATCAGCGGTTCGTTTTCTGCTGTTTTCTTCTTTGTTCCGGCGACGGCGACCAAACGCATCGAGAAACGATTGCCTCGAGACGTCCCGCTGTAGCCACCCTTGATGCCGCCGGTTTCCGGATCGATCGCGACTTCGACAAATGCGTTTTGCAACACGCCATCAACGGCACAAAGCTTGCCGCCGCCTCGGAACACGTCGCGAAAGCGTTGACCAAGCGACCGCCCATTGGATCCGCTCCCCGATTCACTGCGCGCGACGGAGAATCCAAACGCAGGTACGTCCACGGTCACCAACGATTGAATGCCGCTTCCGGTGGATGCATAAATGTGCTCTTCCTTGGCCGCAGTTCCATTGATCGCAACGGTACGACGCACGGGGCACGGCGTCGGGTTGATTAAACAAACATTCGCACCTTTGTCGCTGGGTTTCAGTCCAATCGACTTTAAGATTGTTTGGTTCGGATCGGGCGATGCCTCCGTCGCTGTTTTTCCGGAGGCCAATGAGATCATGGCGGCGAGAATCGCGGCATTTTGATTTGTAATCGATTGTTGAGTTTGCCTCACCATCGTTGAGATTGAATTTGCGACTCCGTCGGCAGCCTGAGAGACCAGCGCACTGTCGGCTCCACTCGATGCGGCGCCGCTGGGGTCGTGATGATAGGGTTGCTCTCCGCTGCGAAAATAGTCGGCGAGATTCCAGAATCGTCCCAGCACCAAACTCCACGAAGCGACGCGGCGAACGTCTTTGTAGCTGTCGCTCTCGTAGCCTGGCCAATGAACCAGTAGACCGGTCGCAATTTCACCGCTGTCGATCGCTTCGCCCAAACGTGGCCCGAGGGCCAAGAAAGCGACATTGCCTGACGCATCAATAGGTTTGGCGGTCAACGCATGGACTTCGACACCGCCGCTGTTGCGGACCACTTTCGCCTCGTCGCCATAGCCGCTGCCGTTTTCAAAATCGACAGAGATCATTCCTGCGACGCCCAGCGATGAAATGACTTTGGTCATATCAGAAGGAGTTGTCCCAGAGAATCGTGCGTAAACCGGCGGACGTACCTGGATGAGAGTCGCTGTTTCCTCGAAAGCGTTTGCGATTGCTTGTTCGGTATCCGAATAGGTCAACGCATCGAGGCTCACATCGCCGCCCAGTCCGCCGCCGGCCCAGCCCAATGTGGCGTCCGACAGTTGGCTGCGAAGTCGCTGGAGGTCTTCGTGACTCGAATTTGCAATCGCTGCGGCCATCGGAGCATCGATCAACACATTGCGCGGCGTCGCCAGCACTGCGGTGGATGACGCGGTGGATGACTCTGCATCACTCAATTGGTTGCGATTGCCATCCGTTTGCAGCGATTCGAAAAATGTCGGAAGCGTCGACTCTGAAATCAGCGTCAAGTCGACCAGATGGGGATCCGACGAAAAGTAATGGTCGCGTTCTTCGGCCAAAGCGTCGTAACAATCGTGCAGCGCTGACACGCATTCGGCGGCGTTTCCGGCAACAAAAGCCTCCGCCGCCGTGACAAGTTTGGTTTGAAAATGGATCTCGTCCAAGTTGCTCGTGTAACGAAGTCGCCGTGTCATTATCTGAATTTGCAGCATCGCATAGCCAAGTGCAAAGAAGTCTTCGGCTGCGATGGTGCGTTGTTCCGCTTGAAGCGTTTCTGCGGCTTGCGTTAATCCGAGCGATTGCAGCATCTCGCTGCGGTCCGCTCCGGTGATCCACTGGATGGATTCGTTGGCGCGGCAGTTGGCTTCGAAATCCGCGGGCAACTGGGACGTACTGAGAGTCGGAACCACAATCACGCGGCTGCCGCGATCGAGTTCAGGAGGGCTGTCGGCGCGATACCACGTCGGCGTTTGCCGGGATGCAGCAACTAATTTGGGGTGCCAAAGCACGCTCCACGCCGCCAGCAAACTTTTCGCATCATCCTCAGAAGCATGTTTCGGAAAATCCTCTAGGGTCGAAACAGGGATCAAAATACAGCACTCGTCGAGGCTCGCCATAACAAACTAAATTTGGTTTAAGAGGGGGTCGATTCGTTACGATCCAGCTATCGTATTTGCCGCTGATCAATCATTGCACTGATTTCAGCGAAGCGGGGCGTCATTCACGGTGAATCCGATAGCTCGTTCAGGTTTTCGTCTATTCTTGCCGGAACGTGCGACTTGCGACACCAAGCCAAGCAAATTTCTACGGCGCCGCGAGTAAAACGTTCCAAAAACAGGGCCAGAGTTTCTGCCCTCAAAGAAGCCCACCCATTTGGCTCCGAGTTCGATCCCAATTGGGAACAGACCGCCAAATGGGAACAGACCGCGGCCGTGGTGAGCCGCGGGCCGTAACGCACCGTGTAATACGTGCAACCCGGCCGCTCACGCGCGAGTGGCTCACTAAATCGACAGCCCGCTGGCCCCGATTGGATGGTGACGAAACCGTGGCTAGCGGGCTGTTGATTTAATCGAAATGCGAAATGCATTAGTGAGCCGTGGGCCGTAAGGCACCGGGTAATGCGTGGAACCCGGCCGCTCACG
>CAXBHV010000241.1:0-7743 GCA_963974855.1 uncultured Rhodopirellula sp.
CCTCCTCCTTTGTTTCGAACAATTCGAGTAGGGTTGCCCTTTCTCGGAATCGCTTGCTTGGCCCTGCCAGCCTTCTTGGCTGACGATTTTACGCGTTTGTTCCTTTCGACTCTTATCGTCATGTCACGGTCTCTCTCGTTAGAAAAATTGGAGCCGGACCCAACATCCAGTCTACAATGGATGATAGGTCTGTTGTCAAGTCTTGAATGTTTCGTGCTGCCCGCGAATGAAATGCGAATGGTTTGGTTGATTCGATGGTAATGACAGCCCCAACTGCGCCTTCTCCGGAATCCAAAAATCGTTGCACAGGAATGATGTACTTGCTTTTTGCAATTCTTTTTTCAGGAAGGTTGAACGGATGCCAAGAAGGGTCTGTGTGCGGAATATTAATTTGGTAGCCGGTCTTCGCTGCCATTTCCAAGGGCGTCCCCTCAATTCGGACTGTAGATTCGTCGTTTTGGTTCGTTCGGACACACGTACGTGCTGAATAACGATTGCCCTCGTTTTCAAACACGAAGAGTGCGATAGAAGTTGAGGACCTCTCTAGCCCTAGAGTAGCAATCAATCGCTCAAGAGCAAATATTGTGAACTCGTGTTTGGCACGGATGATATCGTCTTCGTGCCCGTCAACAAATTTTGTGCCAATCGCCAGTTTTCTGGCAAACTCAGCCAATGCTAGCTGCCCATTCTCGGCGCAGATCCTGCGCTGATCATCGATCTTTGACGCGTGAATTGTCTTGTGTGCCCACCGAGCGACAAGCAATATGACCAGCACTGTCATGCAGAATATTGATCCCTCGAAAAACTGAATGATTTTCATGGTGATAACTTCATTTTCATCACCCATTTCTTTGGTGATTTCCAAAATGTAGCCTAGGGCCAGGTACACAAGCGTGAAATGTCCCACGAGGACGATCCAGTGCGCTAGGTCTGCGAAGATCAGGACGGAGCGAGCAACTGACGATTTGTCAAAAGAGACGCCAGAACACCTTGAAGCGAACCACAATCGCACGCGATAGGGCCACCAATGCTTGTGTTGGATTAACTCTTCATTCATAGCTTTGATCCACTCTTCACGGTCCTGAAAAGTGTAGTTTCGATTGTGAATCGCACCTTTTGCTCTATACCTCCATAGGGGTTTCGCCATTGATATTCTTATTTGTCACTGTTTCTGTTGCCAGGTTGTCCGGGGGCATTCATCCGATGAGTTCACCCCCCCGCAGTTTTGTATGATAGTCGAAATCCTCCCACACGTGCGAGGGGGGAGTTGTCGATCAGGTGGCTTGCTGTTACAGGGTAACTCGGAAGTGGTTCAATCAGGTCATCTTATGCTGTTGGGGGCGTCACTGTTGTCTCATTGTTCAGCGTGCTGACTGAAGTGAGCGTGGCTGTTATTCATGTGATTGGCTTATCGTGATTTCATGGCTTCCCCGCCGCGTTTTGTGCTTGCTTTCTTAGGTGCTCAATGTTTTGGGATAAGTGGGCGTAATTGGAAACCATTCGTGTCGACTTATGCCCCATCAAGTGCGACAGCGAAACTGTATCTACTGAGCGGATCAGAGCGTTGGTCGCGTAACTATGTCGGGCACCGTAGGCGATGCAGCGGAAGCCAGCTTTTTCGGAAATTCGTTGCATGGCTTGGACGAGAGCATCTTTGGTCCATGGAAGACCTCGCGTGTTTTTGAACAAGACACCGTCTTCATTTATCCGGGGGACGACGAGCGATTTCGCTTCGGCGGTTAGGAAGATTACCCGTGAATCCGTTTCCCCTTTGCTTTCATCAGGCGGGAAAATGACTAAGTCGTCGTGGATGTGTCGGGATTCGACGGTGCGCCCTTCCTTGGGACGGCAGCCGGTCGACCACAGGAAATTGATCAGAGCCGCCAGTGCAGGACTTGCGTGCGACTGAATTACGGCCCACTGTTCCGGCGTGTAGACGATCTCGCGACGTTTTCGCTTCGGCTTCGCCACTTTGGGGATCGGTGACGCATGCAGATATTCGTGCTCGATTGCCCAGTTGAACATTCGTTGAACGATCGAGATAGCATCGTTCTGGCTTGTCGTGACGCCGACGCCTTTTGACCAGTTTAGGACGTGATGCTTCCGCAGGGCAGATATCTTGAGGGTTTTTCCGATCGAAGCAATGAAACCTTTGAGATACCGCAGGTGGTTGTCGTAGGTGCCAGCACTGCGGTTCTCCTGGCACCAATCGAGGTAGGACTGGGAAAGTTCGTAAACGGTCGAGACTTCCGCAGAGATCGCTTTGCGGTTGAGCATCAGCTGGTGGTATTTGTCGAATGCCGCTTCTTTCTCGGCCCCAAGCGTGATGCGTTGCCCATCGATGGTGCAGACCCATCTTTGCTGCTGACTTTTCCAGTACGGTCTTGGTTCTCTTGGCATGGCTTCACCCTTGATGGTTCCTGAAAAGGGAACGGAAAAGGGAATACTACGCAGTTGCCGCTGCGAAGAAAAATTCGGCGCATAAAAAAAGCCCGCACTTCGCGGGCTTTTTCGTGATGGGCAATACAGAACTCGAATCTGTGACCTCCACGATGTCAACGTGGCGCTCTAACCAACTGAGCTAATTGCCCGATTTTTTAAATTCGACAGCTATCGGTCCGCTGCCATGGGATTTTGTTTCGGTCGCTTGAGACTCGTTTCTTTAAAAAACTGCCCCTCGAAAACGTCCTGCAAAATCGTTGCGGTAGTCTGTTCCGATCATGCCGATTCGTCAAGTAGATCTTCACACTTCTTTTTTGCTCACCCTCACAGTGCTGATCTGACGAGTCCGCAATTTGCCGTTTTGCAGCCAAAATCACTTCCAATCGGGCTCTCAGGCTCACATCGTGGGCTATGAAACCCGCTCTGGGGGACTGTTCCTTGGCAAAATAGGGATTTCACACGTTTCACTGTTGACGCTCACCACCGAAGATATGGATACTTTTGAGGTGAGATTTGGGCTTGACGTCGGTCTATATTGCCAACAGGGCATGTTCGGCCGGAAGTGAGAGAAGAGGAGACTCCCTATTCAAAGGCGTCCCCGCTACAGTCGGCCTAGTTAAACAATGACCTACAGTTAGTTGCGTGGGTGTCCATCGGAAGCAAAATGGTTTTGTTTTCTGGAGCACCTTCCCTACTGCGAACGCGGCCGGTTATTTCTGGCCTGATCGCGGTATTCCTTCCAAGTTGAGCCGGAATGCCCTCCGGCCGGAGCAGAATTTATTAGTGGCGTTGGCACGAAAAAGCACTCAGCAGGATCCTCGAGATACCATTCGTATTAACAATCAGATTCGAATCAGCCCGATTCGAGTTGTCAGCGAAGAGGGGGAACAGTTAGGGATTATCCCAACTGAACAGGCCCTGGAACGCGCTCGCGATGCGGGCCTGGATCTTGTCGAAGTCGCTCCGAACGAGCGACCCCCGGTTTGCCGAATCATGGATTACGGCAAATACAAATACGACAAGAACAAAAAACTTCACAACAGTCACGCACGAACGAAGACCAAAGAAATTCGTCTCCGTCCGAAAACGGGCGATGAAGACATCCGCACGAAAATTCGCCAAGCGGAAAAGTTTCTGGAACACAAGGACAAAGTCCAAATCAGTGTTCTGTTCCGCGGTCGTGAAATGGCTCACATCGAAGAAGGCCGCAAGGTCATGGCGATGGTCGTAGAAATGTTGAGCGACATTGGCAAAGTCGAAACGACTCCGCAGCAACACGGTCGGCGTATGATCTGTATGATCGCGCCTAAGTAAGCTCGGTCGTAAGGCCAGTGTCGTTTGTGTTGGCTTCAAGCGAATGTTTTTATAACGGTGCGGCGCAAGTCGCCCGCTCTAATTCGCACACATTGCTTGCTGCCATCGAAAGCTCGCGCCGCCAGCGTTACCAAAGAAGTGAGCCGTGGGCCGTCAGGCACCGGGTATTAAACGGGCGATGGGTAACGTGTCCATCACTGCCGCTGACGCGTTGCAGCTTAGAAAAATCATGACCCGACGCGTCAGCGAGGGACCGCATCAAGATCAATTTTCCCTCGCTCACGCGTCGGGTTGTGAAAAACTCGCAACTACAGAACTCATGCGCCGCGTGACGAGGGTAATTGCTCGGCGGCCCCAGGATAACGACGTTTTCTAAGCCGGACGCTCACTAGCGTGATGCGTTTTCAAGGTCAGAAAGAGTGAGAGTCAGCGTGCCAAAAATCTCTGTGGATCAAATCTGCCAGCGACTTGCGGAAATCGCGCCGCTGCGACTTGCCGAGTCTTGGGACAACGTTGGATTGCTGATCGGCGATCGCAAACTTGGCGTTTCTCGCGTGATGACATGTTTGACGATCACCCCCGCGGTCGTTCAGGAAGCAGTCGATGAAGATGTCGATCTGTTGGTCGCACATCATCCGCTTCCCTTCAAGCCACTGTCCCGTTTGACCTCCGACACCACTGCCGGTTCGATGCTGCTGCGTCTGGTCGAAGCACGCGTCGCTGTCTACAGCGCCCATACCGCGTTTGATTCCGCCGCCAGCGGCATCAACCAGTTGTGGGCTGATCGATTGGGGGTCACGCAAACTCAAGCGTTGATTCCATTTGAAGCGGCGGCCGCTGAAAACTTCGCCGACTTGGGCAGCGGTCGGTTTGGGAATCTGGGACAAGCGATTGCACTGGACGAGCTTGCTCGTTCGGCCGCCTCTGCGGTGGGAGCCGAGCATGTCCGCCGTGTAGGGCACGCTGACCAACCCGTTCGCCGAGTTGCGTTTGCTTGCGGCAGTGGTGGCAGTTTCTTGGCGGCTGCAAAACGCAAAGGCTGCGACGCTCTGGTCACAGGCGAGGCCACCTTTCACACCTGCTTGGAAGCCGAGTCGCTGCAAGTCGGCTTGGTGCTGTTGGGGCATTACTGGAGTGAACGGTTTGCGATGGAGTGGTTGGCCGAACATCTGGCAGCGAATCTTGAGGAGCTGACAATTTGGCCGAGTAGCCTCGAATCGGACCCGATCCAAATCGTAGCCGGCTGAGTCAGTCCCGAAGTCATGGTTTGTTTTCCAGCGATTTTGCTAGCTGCCCGGTCTAATTCGAACGTTTTTACTTGCTTTCGAACGTTTTACTCGCTGCAACCGGACGGCTCGCGCCGTGCCGCTACTAAGGTAGCTGGCATTGGGCTCACACCGCGATCGCGAGAAGGCACATAGCCCTGGGCCCGCGCCGCTAAACCGGATCTTCCGCCCTGCATTGACTCCTTTGCAATAATTTCTGGCCAGTTAGCAAGACTGGAAACATTGACCGCCATCTAAATACGCCTAGAATGCCCAGGATCGGGAACAGGAATTGCTCGACTTGGCGATGAGCGAGTTAGCACGCCGAAAGCAGACGTTTCCCCCACCTTCGGCTGGATTGGCCGCAAAATGAAGTTTGGCGGAGCAGCGTCGTGATCGCTCATTTCAAAGAGAATTCAAAGAAAGAAACGTACAATTATGACAAAACGCGAACGATGGTTAGTCGCCATTCCCGTCTACAACGAAGTCGACACGGTCAACGAAATCCTGGATCAGGTCGGCCACTACGCCTCGGATGTGTTGGTGGTCGATGACGGTTCGAGTGATGGAACGGCCGAGGTGCTGAGTGCGCGAGCGGACGTAAAAGTGACCCGTCACGCCGAGAACCAAGGTTACGGAGCGGCGCTTCGCAGTGCGTTTGCCTACACGATCGATCACGGCTTTGACGGCGTGGTCACGCTCGATTGCGATGGCCAGCATCAACCGCAGCGGATCCCACGGTTCATCGAAGCGGCGGCGGCAGCGGACATTGTTTCGGGCAGTCGCTATTTGAAGCAGTACGAAGGGGACGACGCACCTCCGCCCGAGCGGATGTTTATCAATCGCCGGATCACGGGCGAACTGAATCAACGACTCGGCTTCAATTTGACCGACGCGTTTTGCGGATTCAAGGCGTATCGGACTTCGGCGATTCGCCAGTTGCGAATCACGGACAACGGTTACGCAATGCCGTTGCAGTTATGGGTCGAGGCGGCTGCTGCGGGGTTGCAAGTGATCGAAATTCCGGTTCCCTTAATTTACTTGGACTTGAGTCGCTCGTTTGGCGGATCGCTGGATCATGCTGAAACGCGTCTGAACTATTACAACCAAGTGCTCGACGACGCGATTCGTGTGGTCCAGGCCGAAGGGAAAACGATTGGTAAATCGAAATCGGTTTGCGGACATAGTGCTGGCTAGGTGACGGATTGAAAACGTTTCAGGAATTTCGGCACTATCGTGCTCCCAAATCGCATGGCGAATCGTTTACGGATCCGAATATCGGAGACGTCGGTGTTCAGCTGCGCGGCAATCTCGAGTTGCTCTCTCAGCACGACCCGTGGTGGCAGAAGCTCCGCCGCGACGCGCGTCAGCAAATGATCAGCGATGCGATCCGTTACACGTCGACGTACCGCGATGTGGACGTGATGGCGAGTCGTCGTGAGCGTCCGATCTTGATGGCGGGACACCAACCGTCGCTGTTTCACCCAGGCGTGTGGTTCAAAAACTTTACGCTCAGTCATCTGGCCGAGCAGCAGCAAGCACTCGCGATCAATCTGGTTATTGATAATGACGCCGCCTCGGGTAGTTCGATTCGGGTGCCGACGATTGATCGTGACACCGGTTACTACGTCTACAGCACGGTTCGCTATGATCGCTTTGGCGGCGGGGTGCCATACGAGCAGACGGTGATTAGCGACCGCGAGCGGTTCGATCATTTTGACGAAGATGTGCGAAAAACGGTGATGCCGATTGTTGCTGATCCGTTGATCAATCGCTTGTGGGTGCATGCTCGCAACGCGGTCGAGCGATGCGGGATCGCCGGCTGTGCGCTCGCCCAAGCACGTCATGCACTGGAAGGTGAGATTGGGTTAAATACACTTGAGTTGCCACTTGGGGTGCTCTGTCGAAGCCGGATGTTCGCCGAGTTCCTGCTGTTGATCCTGAGTGATCTTTCGCGTTTCCACGACGCGTATAACACCGAGGCCGATTTCTATCGCAAGGCACATGGCATCCGTAGTAACTCGCATCCGGTTCCCAATTTGGATAGCGATGACGGCTGGTTAGAGGCTCCGATTTGGATCTACAGTGACACGTTGCCTCAGAGGCGTGCCGGATGGGTTAAGGTCACCGAAAAGTCGTTGGTCATCAGCGACCGCAACGGACAAGAGTGCCGGATTGCGTTGGGGGCACCCGACATGGCGGAAACGCTGGCCAGTTCGATTGGTCCGCAATTCAAGATCCGTCCCCGGGCGCTGTTGACGACCATGTATGCACGTCTGGTGCTCAGCGATTTGTTTCTGCACGGGATCGGCGGCGGTAAGTATGACCAGCTGGGTGACCGAATTGCCGAGCGTTTCTTTGGGATCACGCCACCGGAGTTTATGGTGGTGTCGGCTACGGTTCAGCTGCCTGGACCATCGCCAAGCGAAACGGATTCCGAGATCTTCAGGATAAAGCGAGCGATTCGCGACACACGTTTCCAGCCAGAGAAGGTGGCCGATTCGAGTGAGTTGGATGCGTCGTTAGTTGCGAGAAAGCAAGAGTTGTTGCATCAGGTGCCTCCACCGAACGAGAAACCGGCTTGGCACAAACAGCTCGACTCGATCAACGAACAGTTGTCGGCGTCAATTAGCGAGAAGCGTTCGCAGTTGGAGGCCGAATTGGCCACGGTGATGCGAGAGCGTGCCTCGTTGGCCGTGCTGAAAAGTCGCGAGCATCCTTT
>CAXBHV010000242.1:0-7739 GCA_963974855.1 uncultured Rhodopirellula sp.
GAACGACAACAACGACAGCGGCATCCTGGTTGGCGCCAGCTATGACATTGAATGGCTGAACGCAAACAAGGGAACCGATGGCGAGATCAGTCTTCGTGAAGCGATCATCGCTGCGAATAACACCGCGGGCATGGACATGGTCAGCTTCAATATCGCAGGTGCGGGGGTGCACACGATCGGGCTATTGAGTGTGCTGCCAAACATCACCGAAGCGATCACGATCGATGGATATACGCAATCGGGATCAAGCATTAACACAGCGACCAACGGCAGCAACGCGGTACTGCAAATCGAGCTCGACGGAACCAACACTGGGGCCGGAGCAAGCGGATTGAAGTTGGTGGCGGGTTCTGATGGCAGTACGATTCGCGGCTTGGCGATCAATCGTTTTGGCGGCAGCGGCGTCGAGATCAACAACAGCGACAACAACACCATCGTTGGGAACTTTCTCGGCACGAGCGTCGACGGAACGAGCGGCCAGAGCAATGTCTATGGCGTCAATGTGACCAACGGCGCGAACAACAATACGATCGGTGGCTCGGCTGCGGGCGACCGAAACGTGATCTCCGGCAATACCACCGCTGGTGTGTTCATCAGCGGTTCGGACAACACCGTCGCGGGCAACGTGGTCGGTTTGAATGCGGCGGGCACTGCCGCGATCGCCAATACTCGCGGCGTTTATCTTCTAAATGCCGCCAATACCCTGATCGGCGGAACGTCGGGAGGTGCGGGGAATGTGATCTCGGGCAACAGCATTGATGGAGTGTTAGTGACCGGAGCGTCTTCGGCTGGGACGCGGATCGAAGGCAACTATATCGGTACGAACGCCGCTGGGGACGCTGGAATTGCCAACTTGATCAAAGGCGTCGGATTGACCACCAATGCTACCGGAGTCACGGTCGGAGGTAGTGCCGCGGGTGCCGGCAACGTGATCTCGGGGAACTCGAACACGGGCGTTTACATCGCGAGCGGCGGTAATCTGGTCACAGGAAACTTTGTTGGACTCAATGCGGCGGGCACCGCGGCGGTCGCCAACGGCACCGGCGTTTACATCTACCATGCGGCCAACAACACCATCGGCGGCACGAGCGTAAACGAACGCAATATCATTTCGGGCAACACATCCAACGGCGTCTACATTAGCGGATCCGGATCGACGGGAAATAAAGTCCAAGGCAACTTTATCGGGACCAACGCAGCGGGGGATGCTGCGGTCGCAAATACGGCGGCCGGTGTCAGCATCGCCGCCAGTGCAACCAATAATACAATTGGCGGTTCCATCGCAGGCGCAGGCAACGTGATTTCAGGGAATTCGACTTATGGTGTTTACATCAATGCATCCAATAACACCGTCGCCGGAAACACGATCGGTTTGAACGCCGCGGGCACTGCCGCGATCGCAAACAACTACGGCATTCATCTTCTGAACGCCGCCAACAACGTGATCGGCGGCACGACAACGGAGGCACGTAATGTGATCTCCGGAAACACAGTCGATGGAATCTATATCAGTGGCGCTACGTCGACGGGCAATTCGATCCAAGGCAATTTCATTGGTACCAACGCGGCGGGAACCGCTGCGATTAGCAACGGCCGCTTTGGCATCAGCCTGATCAACAACGCCTCAGCAAACACGATTGGAGGTGCAGTCAGTGGCGCAGGAAACGTGATCTCAGGCAACGTCAGTTCAGGCGTCTATGTGAGTGCATCCAACAACACGCTGATCGGCAATACCGTCGGACTGAATGCTACGGGAACCGCAGCGATCGCTAACTACTCGGGCATCTACATCAACAATGTCTCGGGCACGACGATTGGTGGCACGACGGCACTGGCCCGCAACGTGATCTCCGGCAACACCAGCGACGGTGTTTTCATCACTGGCGCCTCCGCGACCGGGAACCTCGTGCAAGGCAACTACATCGGTACAAACGCCGCTGGCACGAGCGGCATTGCAAATGTCAACGCAGGGATCAACATCCAGTCCAATGCGAGTGGCAACACGATCGGCGGTGCAGTGGCCGGTGCTGGCAACGTGATCTCTGGAAATCAGAGCATGGGGGTCTACGTTGCTGCGCCCAACAATACGCTGAGCGGAAATATCGTTGGACTTAATGCTGCTGGTGACGCGAAGGTTGCCAACGCCGGATTTGGAATTTATGTCACCAGTGCCGGTGTTGGCACGTCAATCGGCGGAACCACCTCGCTACAGCGTAATGTCGTCTCGGGAAACGGCGCGGATGGAATTGTCGTCGACGGCGGTGGATCAAGTTCCGCGATGAACGTGATGATCCAAGGCAATTACGTCGGCACCAATCTTGCGGGAACGTCGGGGCTGAGTAATTCGCGTCACGGCGTCTATTTCTATAACGCTGCAGCAAACAATACGTTGGGTGGTGCCGTCAGCGGTGCTGGCAATGTGATCTCGGGCAATGCGAGCTACGGTGTGCTTGTCGAAGGTACAAGCAACCTCGTTGCCGGCAACACCATCGGACTCGATGCCGCCGGAACCGCAGCGATCGCCAACAGCACGGGCGTCTACATCAACAATGTCGGCAGCACCACGATCGGTGGCACGACGGCACTGGCCCGCAACGTCATTTCCGGGAACACCAATGACGGTATTTATATCACCGGCTCCTCGGCGACCGGGAACCTGGTTCAAGGCAACTACATTGGGACTAACGCAGCGGGAACCGCGGCGGTGGGTAACGGTAACGCGGGGATCAACATCACTTCCACCGCGGCGGGCAATACGATCGGCGGAACGGCCGCGGGTGCAGGAAACCTGATCTCAGGGAACGCAAATTACGGCGTCTACACCGCTGCAAGTAACACAACGATTCAAGGGAATTTCATCGGCACCGATGCGTCTGGCACAGGTGCGATTGCCAACGGCGCTGACAATTCCGCGACAGGTGGTATTTACATCGCCGGTGGTTCGGGTAGCACGATCGGCGGAACGAGCACGTCAGCTCGCAATGTGATCTCAGGCAATGGCGGTGCCGGAATTTGGATCAACGCAGGTGGCGAAACCACGACGATCCAGGGCAACTACATCGGCGTGGATGTGACGGGTGACACCGCACTTGGAAATGGCCGCTGGGGAGTGGTTAACCAATCGGGCGACAACGTCCAAATCGGCGGAATTGCGGCGGGCGCCGGAAATGTGATTTCAGGAAGCACCAATTCGTCCGGCGGCGTGTTCATCGGTCCGACCGCAGATGGAACCGTAATCGAAGGTAATCGCATCGGGATCGGTGCAACAACCACCTCCGCACTCAGCTCCGTTCAAGTCGTTGGTATCTGGCTCGCAAGTGGCTCATCGAATACACGGATCGGCGGCACCACCGCCCCCGCCGGAAACATCATCGCTGGAAACGGTGTCTCGGGTGGCATCAAAGTCGCGGGAACTTCCACCGGCAATACGATCCAGCGGAACAGCATTTATGGCAACGCCGGAATCGGTATCGATCTGAACGACGACGGCACGACGACCAATGATGGTGCGAAGACAGCTGGCGCGGCTAACTTGCTGATGGATTCTCCGGTGGTCGGCACCGCTAACCTTGTCAGCAACGATCTGTTGTTAACTGGCTACGTCGGTTCCGCCGCGAACCAGGCTGCATTCGCCAACTCACGCGTTGAGTTTTTCATCAGCGATGAAAGCTCAGCTTACGGTAGTGGCCAGACGTTCCTGGGCTTCTTGACCACCGATGCCAGCGGCAACTTCAGTGGCACGCTAGACGTAACCGGCCTCGGGCTGACACAGAGCTCCAGCATCACGGCGACCGCCACCGATAGCTCCAGCAACACATCCGAGTTCGGGGTCAATTTCGCCGTCAACGTTGCTCCGACCGCAGTCACCGATAACGCCACGGCGGTCGAAGCGGGTGGCGTTGGCAACGCTACCGCAGGAACGGATCCGACCGGCAATGTGCTGAGCAATGATACCGATCCCGACAGCAGCGATACACAAACCGTCATCGGAGTCGCTGCGGGAACCGTTGGCAGCGCAACGGGCAATGTGGGCAGCAATGTCACCGGATCGTTTGGCACGCTACAAATCGCAGCCAACGGCGCGTATGTCTACACGGTCGATAACAACAATCCGGCCGTGCAAGCGTTGCAAAACAGCGGCGATACACTGACAGACGTGTTCACGTACACGATGAATGACTCGGGTGGCATGGAAAGCACCACTCAAGTGACGATTACGATCGAGGGTGCCAATGACGCGCCCGAAGCGGCCGATCTAACCAAGACGATCAACGAAGATACTCCGTTGACGCTGGCAGCGGCGGATTTCGGCTTCACCGATGTCGACAGTAGCGACTCCATGATCGCCGTCCGCATCGATGTGTTACCGGCGGCCGGAACACTCAATTTGACGGGCAGTGGACCTGTGACCGCCGGACAAGTCATCGCGATCGCCGACATCAACGCTGGCAAGCTGATCTTCACACCGGCGGCGAACGACAACGGAGCGGGATACGCGTCGATTGCCTTTAGCGTGGCCGACGCGACCAACACGTTTGACGGCAGTCCCAATACGATCACGATCGACGTGACCGCGGTCAACGATGCGCCAGAGCTCGATAACTCCGAAACGTTCACTCAGACCGCTATTACCGAAGACCAGACTAACAACTCGGGTGATACGGTCGCTTCGATAATTGCCAGTCTGTCAGGCAACCGGATCTCCGACGTCGACGCGAGCCCGAGCGAAGGGATCGCAATACAGTCGATCAGTGGCGGCAGTGGAACTTGGCAATATTCGCTCGATGGTTCAACTTGGACCGATGTCGGCACCGTCAACACGACCACGTCGCTACTGCTGCGATCGAGTGATTACTTGCGATATGTCCCTGACGCGATGAACGCCGATACATCATCGGTGTCGTTTGTTGCCTGGGATCAAACCACGGGAACCGAAGGCACCAAGGTCAGCACCGCAACCACCGGCGGAACCACCGCGTTCAGCGACAATGTTGGGTTGGCGGAAGTGACGGTTACCGCCGTCAACGATGCACCAACGATCACCGATTCCGCAACCGTCACTCTATCGGGAACCAACGAGGACACTCCATCCACACCCACCAGCGTCGACTCGATCGTGTCGTCGGCGGGATGGGCTGACGTCGATACGGGCGCGGTCAAGGGGATCGCCGTCACCGGACTTACCGGAAACGGCACTTGGCAATATTCGACCGATGGTTCGAATTGGACGTCGTTTAGTGGAATTTCGGGTAGCACCGCATTGCTGTTAAACGCGTCGACACAAATTCGTTATCAGCCTGATTCGCTGAACGGCGAAACCGCGACGTTCGACTTTGTTGCTTGGGATACCACCACGGGGTCGGCTTCGTCGTTTGGTTCACCGTCGTACGCCGATCCCGGCAACGGAGGCGGCACGACGGCATATTCGAGCGAAACCGCCATCGCTTCGATCGTAGTTTCCAACGTCAACGATGCCGTGGTCGCGGTCGCTGATACCGACACCGCGACCGAGGCAGGCGGTGTTGCCAATGCGACGGCGGGTTCGAACCCGTCGGGCAACGTGCTGACCAACGATATCGAATATGACACCGGCGATACGCTCAATGTGACTGGCGTGGCGGCGGGCACCGTGGCGTCGGCCGCGGGCAATGTTGGCACCTCAGTGACGGGAACCTATGGCGACATCAGCATTGCCTCCAACGGAGCTTACACTTACTCGGTCGACAACAATAACGCGATTGTCCAGGCACTGAGAACGTCCGGTCAAACAATCACTGACACCTTTACCTACACGGTCCAGGATTCGGGCGGGTCCTATTCGTCGACGCAGATTGTGATCACGATTGAAGGGCAAAACGACGCTCCGGTTGCAGTCACCGACAACGTGGTTGCCGTCGAGGCGGGTGGCGATAACAACGCCAGCTCAGGAACGAACCCGACCGGCAACGTACTGACTAACGATACCGATGTCGATTCGGGCGACACCAAAACCGTCACCGGCGTCGTGGTCGGCACCGCGGGATCGGCCAGTGGTAATGTGGCTTCGGCATTGGCAGGCAGCTACGGCAGCATCACGATCAACGCCAATGGTTCATACACCTACAACGTCGACAATAACAATGCGGCGGTCCAGGCACTGCGAACCTCGTCCGACACACTGCAGGACGTGTTCACCTACACGATGCAGGACACGGACGGGTCGAGTTCGACCACGCAAGTTACCGTAACGATCCAGGGTCAGAATGACGATCCGGTTGCGGTCGATGACACTGCGGCCGCAGTCGAAGCAGGCGGAACAAACAATGGGAACCCTGGCATAAATCCAAGCGGCAATGTGCTCAGCAATGATTCCGACGTCGATTCGGGCGATACCAAGACCGTCGTCGGAGTTGCCGCAGGATCACAGAGCGTGGCATCCGGGTCGGTCGCGTCCGGAGTTAGCGGTTCCTACGGTTCCATTCAGATCGCGGGCGATGGCTCCTACACCTACACCGTCGACAACAGCAATGCTGCGGTGCAAGCACTGCGGACATCAGGACAATCGCTAGCGGAAGTGTTCACGTACACGATCCAGGACGCCAGCGGTGCCGACTCGACTGCGGAGATCACTATCACAATTACCGGTGCCAATGATGCACCCAATGCGGTGGCAAACGCCGCCACGGCAACCGAAGCCAGCGGTATCTTGAACAATATTTCGGGAACTGATCCGTCAGGCAATGTGCTCACCAACGACACCGACGTCGACGCGGGCGACACCAAGACGGTGACCGGCGTGGCAACCGGCGTTCAAGGAACAACCTCAGGCAACGTCGGCAGCACGGTAGTAGGAACCTACGGTTCGTTGGTCATCAACGCCAACGGAAGCTACACCTACACGCTGGACAACGACAACGCTGCGGTCGAAGCACTTAACGACGGCGACTCGCTCTCGGAAACGTTTTCGTACACGATGCAGGACACCGCCGGGCTGGCATCGACGACGCAACTGGTGATCACGATCGATGGCCGCACGGATCAACCCGTCGCCGTGGCAGATATGGATACATCCGAAGAAGCGGGCGGTGTGGGCAATGCCACACCCGGTTCGAACCCGACTGGCAATGTGCTGGACAACGATGTATCCGGTAACGGCAAAACAATCGTGGGGGTCGCAGCAGGATCCACCGGTTCAGCCAGCGGAAATGTGGGCACCACGGTGACGGGTACCTACGGGACGGTCGTTATCAATACCGACGGTACTTACACGTATACGCTGGACAATAACAACGCCGCGGTCGAAGCGTTACGGACCTCGGGCGATCACGTCACCGACATTTTTACGTACACGATGGAGGACACGTTCTCGAACATGTCCTCGACCGAATTGACGATCACGGTCGACGGTCAGAATGATGCTCCTGATTCAGTCGACGACACGTCCATCGCCGTTGAGTCGGGCGGCGTCGCAAACGCTACCGCTGGCAGCAATGCCACCGGCAACGTGCTCAGCAACGACACCGACGTCGACTCGGGCGATACAAAATCGGTGATCGGCGTCGAGCTAGGCACTGTGGGATCGGCTTCGGGGTCGGTCGGTGCGTCGGTCACGGGCAGCTACGGCCAAATTGTGATCAACAGCGACGGCAGCTACACCTACACAATCAATCAGAATAACGCGGCGGTCCAGGCACTTCGCACCGCCAGCGACACGCTGCAAGAAGTCTATACGTACACGATGCACGACACCGCGGGGCTAG
>CAXBHV010000243.1:0-7738 GCA_963974855.1 uncultured Rhodopirellula sp.
CGTGAACTTGCAGACTCGCACCTCGCAGCGCCTCGACCACAGTGCGGCCACGAAACGACCAAGTCGAATACTCTTTTTTCAGATCAGAGACATTGATCACAACCTGATGCGAAGACGACGGATGCGATGACGACGGAAGCGTCGACAAATCGACAGCTTCGCGATGCGTCTGGGGTGCAGGCGGAGTCTGGTCGAGTCCTAGAGGGTTGCGATCCGTGATGTCCAAACTCTAGACCGACAAAATGCGGAGTAGAAGATAAGACAACCAAGTGAACGTCACCGCAACCATTCCAATCGCGAGCCAACGATGAGCCGGTTGTCGCCAAGACGGTGGATGGACTTCGCGTTCGTAGATATGGCGGAAACGCTCTCGCTGTTGCTCGGAGTCAAAGACCCCGTCATCGACCAATTCGTGCAGCCCAAATTGGACAGAATATTCGACGACACCAAACACGCTGTTTCTGTGATGGTCCACATCCACACCCACTCCTTCGAAATACCACAATTGGTTTCCAAAAGAATGCTCGGATTCGAGGGACTCATCCACACAACGCAATTGGATTACGTCGCTTTGCTCAGGACAGAATCGTGCTCGCGTCATCGCGCGGTTACAATCCAAACGTACCTGTCGAATTGTTCGCTCTGAAAAACGTCGTGTTCGCGTATCAGCGCCCATCGGCCTGCTCCGGATTATGCCGTTAAGGGGGATCTTATCGCCTCATGAAACTATTATTGCGATTTAGGGTAACAGCGTCACTGCCAGAACTCAATTTTTCTCAAACTCTGCGGAGATACGCATCTTTTATTTCTCCTAAGCCAAATCTCTTTACATTCTAGTTGCAACCGAACAACTCTCCAGAGTGGTATTGGCCGCATCTCCGTATTAACTTCCTCTGTTTTTGCAACGTAATCCCGCATGGCCATTAGCATGTTTGAGCGTCGTTCCCTGACCGCCCCCATCACATTGGGGGTCGTGATGATTGTAATTGTCGTCGTCCTGGCGGCAGTCTGGATTATCGCCAGCTGGTTAAGTGCTCAGGGGGGACAAGCCTCCAAGCCGGTCTTTTGGGTGATCCTTGCCACGGGCGTCATTTTGCTCGCCAGCATGCTCGCCGGCTCCATCGCCTACCTGACGCTGACGGTCAAGGCAGTGAACCTAAATCGCCGACAATCCAACTTCATCGACTCGGTGACTCACGAGCTGAAGAGCCCAATCGCATCACTGAAACTGTACTTACAAACACTGACGCGGCGTAGTGTTGGCGAGGAACAACAAAAGGACTTTCATCGATTCATGCTCGAAGATGTCGAACGACTCGATTCGCTGATCAACCACTTGCTAGACGCCGCTCGAATCGAACGAGGGACCGAGCCAAGCGGAAAAGAGGATGTGCGTTTAGACCAGCTTTTGCTCCAGTGCAGTTCGGCAGCCTGCTTGCGGTATCGTGTTCCGGAGGAGACGATTGTGGTCGAGAGCCCAGCGATCACATTGCGAAGCCAACCCGTTCAACTTGAAATCCTGTTCCGAAACCTGATCGATAACGCGGTGAAGTACGGCGGTACACCTCGCGCCGTAAACGTTAACGCTCGCGTTGCGGATGATCAAAAAATCATCGTTTCGATTATCGACAATGGAAACGGCATACCGGCAAACCAGAAACGCAAGGTCTTCGGTCGCTTCGTGCGACTTGGTAACGAACTTGAGCGTAGCCAACCAGGAACCGGACTTGGGCTGCATCTGGTTCGCAACGTGACAAAATCTGTGGGAGGATCGGTGCGGATTCTTGATCGCAGCGACCAACCGGGCACCGAATTCCAAGTTATCCTCAGCGGTCTCGTGGCAAGCAACGAAGCTCGCACGAGCGATGGGAAAATGGAATAGCCCGCAACAGCGTTATTGATTCCATCATCCGCCATCCGTTCGCGTGCGGTTCTCGATCGCGGGCAGCATCAAACAAGAGATGAATTTAGAAAGCCAGTCATCATGGGCGCACACATACTTGTTGTTGAAGATGAAAAGCATCTTGGGGTTGGGATCAAATACAACCTCGAGGCCGAGGGATACCGCGTCTCCTTGGTCGAGGATGGACCGACCGCCCTACGTTTGATCGAGTCCAGTTCGACGTCCGTGGACTTGGTCGTGCTCGATCTAATGCTGCCGGGGATGAGCGGATATTCGGTATGTGAAGCGATTCGCGAACAAGGCTCGATGATACCGGTGTTGATGCTATCCGCCCGAACGTTGGCCGAGGACCGAACACGCGGCTTTGACGTGGGTGCAAACCAATACATGAGCAAACCGTTCGAGCTTGACGAACTGCTCAGCCGCATTAAGAACTTGCTTCAAATTTCCGGTTTCGAACGTCAGAAGTCCGCGCCCAAGAAAGCCCGGACGGCTGTATTGGAAGTGCAATTCGGTTCGCTCGAAGTCAACTTTGAAACGCACGAAGTGCAAGCGTCTGGCAAACCCGTACGCATGACGCCAAAAGAGCTACGGCTACTGCAATACTTTGTCGAAAACCCAAACCGCGTGATTAGCCGCAACGAATTGCTAAGCGAAGTGTGGGGAATGTCGGGCAATTTGCAAACGCGAGCGGTCGACCAATTCATCGCGAGGTTGCGAAAGATCATTGAGGCCGATAGCACCGTGCCGGTCCATCTACTAACGATTCGCGACGCAGGCTACCGATTCGTGCTAGAGCCCAACGCGGGCGAAAGCGGCAACAGCTAGCGCAATTCAAGTAATGACGTGCGTGGGAGGGAGTAGCTACGTTCGCCAGAACGTGGTCCACCGTCTGGCGACGGTAGCTACATCGAAGATAAAAATGCGCAAATTGCAGTGACGCATTTAGCCTTGCCGAGTTTAGCCTTGCCGAGTTTAGCCTTGCCGAGCTACCGAATTCACCAACCCGAAATCATGCGGCAATAAAAAAAACCAACCTGCTTCGAAAAGCAGATTGGCTTTGAGTGTTTAGAACCGCAATGGCGGATTCGCTATTTTTGACTACTCGTCGCTCGAAGCGGCAACCGCTTCTTGCTCTTGTTTCGGAGCTTCGGATTCAAACGAAGGTCGTTCAGCCTTTCGCTTGACGCGATCGTTCTTGCCAACGAATTCGAGAATCGCACGTGTACCCGCGTCACCTAAGCGAGGCTTAGCCAAACGCAAGATACGTGTGTATCCGCCCGGACGATCGACGTAACGTTCGGCAATCGTGTCGAACAGAATGCGAGTCGCTTGGCGATCGCCAATCAACTGCACCACGCGTCGCTGAGCCGCAACAACAGGAGCACGGGCCGCAGCCCACTTTGACCAATCGTCACTAGTACGCCATTTCTTGTAGGCGTCAGTGCCACGCTCGGCTGGTGCTTCGTACTTGCGAGCTTCTTCAGCTGCAACCATCGATTTCTTAGCGATCGTGATGCACTTTTCAACCAAGGGGCGAACCTCTTTGGCTTTGTGCAATGTGGTAACGATGCGTCCGGCAACCTTAGGAGCGTTGTCGTCGTAAGTAGCATCGCGTTCAGTAAGGAACAGTGCACTGGCCAAGTTCTTCAGCAGCGCCTTGCGGTGGCTAGGACTTCGTCCAAGCACGCGGCCTCGTCGTCGGTGTCGCATGGCGGAATATCCGTCAAAAAGTTTTTATGGAAATTGTAAGGTGTTTGTGATGACTGAAGTGTCATCCTAGAACAAAGGTTGGTTTGGCACTCGCATGCCAAGATGCAAACCGTACTGAGAAAGTTTCTCACGTACTTCGTTTAACGTTGTATCGCCAAAGTTGCGAACTTCGAGCAACGAGTCTTCGGTGCGTTGGACAAGGTCGCGAACGGTCATGATGTTTTCGCTTTCCAAGCAGTTGTTAGCTCGGACCGACAATCGCAGATCGCCTAGCGTCATGTTTAGCTTCGCTTCGAGTTGAGCCTCGGGCGATCCCGTTCCACCACGAGCGGCCGAGAAAATGCTCGGTCCAAGTTCGCGGTACTGAACGAATGGATTGAGGTGCTTACGAAGAATCTTCGCCGATTCAACCAAAGCCAACTCGGGGTTCACGCTACCGTCGGTCCAAACTTCGAGGATCAAACGATCGAAGTTCGTTTTTTGACCAACGCGAGTTTCCTCAACTTCGTAACGGACACGAGTAATTGGGCTGAAGACCGCGTCGATTGGAATAATACCAATCTCGTGATCCACACTACTGTGTTCGGTACTTGGCACATAACCGCGGCCATTTTCGACAACCATTTCCATCATGAATGGAACGTCGTCGGTGAGGGTCGCAATCACGTGATTTTTGTTGATGATCTCGACGTCAGCATCGGTTTGGATATCCGCACCGGTGATCGCACCCGCTTTGTCACGTTCAACCGTGATCACGCGAGTTGCTTCGGTGTGATTGCGAACGACAAGGCTTTTCACGTTCAACACGATCTCGGTCATGTCTTCCATCACGCCAGGGATGGTCGTGAATTCGTGCTGAGCGCCACGGATCTTGATTTGCGTGACCGCACTGCCCATCAAACTGCTAAGCAGTACGCGACGCAAGCTATTGCCAACGCTTGCACCAAAGCCACGTTCAAATGGTTCTGCCGAAAACTTACCGTACGTCGATGTGAGGGTATCGCGATCGACTTCGAGCGAGCTTGGAAGTTCCATGCCACGCCATCGAATGTGCATCGTCATAAAGCCTCAATATGTTTGTGGGTGTGTGGGAGTGGGGTCATATGCGATTGCATGGGGCCGGTGATCGCACGCTAATGCGAGATCACAACCCAGACAAGCAACGCAGAAAATGGGATGGCGCCAAAGATAGAGACGCCAGATCGATTACACGCGTCGTTTCTTGCGTGGTCGGCAACCGTTGTGAGGGATCGGAGTCACTTCTTCGATCAACTTCACGTTCAAACCGGCGGCTTGCAGCGAAGTGATCGCACTTTCGCGACCGGAGCCTGGGCCCTTCACGCGGACTTCGACGTCACGCATGCCGAACTTGGTTGCTTTTTCAGCAGCCTGTTGTGCAGCACATTGGCCAGCGAACGGGGTGCTTTTACGGCTTCCCTTGAAACCACTGGTTCCAGCACTCGCCCAGCACAACGTGTCACCCTTAGGGTCGGTGATTGTGACCGTGGTGTTGTTGAACGTTGCGTGGATATGGGCAATGCCGCTGGTAACGTTGCGACGAACTCGCTTCTTTTTATTGGTCTTTGCCACTGCAAAGTCTCTATCAGTGAAATTAGGTGAGGTTGAGTAAGTTGACGATGGGGTTTTTCAGGCAGGACGAGAAACGAAGACTTTCTGCGTTTCTCAGCCACAGAAATGCGATTAACGCAAATCCTTGACGCCCTTCTTGCCCGCAACCGTCTTGCGAGGGCCTTTACGAGTCCGAGCGTTCGTTTTGGTCCGCTGGCCACGTACTGGCAAACTGACGCGATGACGGATGCCGCGATAGCATCGGACTTCGCGAAGTCGGTTAATATTTTGGGTGACTTGACGGCGAAGAGGACCTTCGACCGTGTATTCACGCTCAAGCAGTGCGGTGATTCGGCTCAGCTCATCTTCAGCCAAGTCGTTTGCATTTCGTGTCGGCTCAATCCCAAGCTTTTCGCACACCTCACGGGCCGTATGCAAACCGATCCCATACAAATAGGTCAGCGAATATTGGATTTGCTTGTCGTTTGGCACATCGACGCCCATCAGACGGGGCATAACGGAACTCCTGCAAGTATCGATCAGAGGGACGGCAAAATACGACGAACGTGTGACACATTGGGTCAAGGTGCACGATGCATCGGCCAAGAATCCCGGACTATACCGTCTGGCCCCCTTTTTGCTCAATGGGGACGTGGGATGATTTTTCTAAGAATTTTCACGAACCATTCGGATGAACTCCGTTGGAACGCTGTTTTTCGAAGAGGCGATGATACGGGTTTGCTCGATTTGGCGGAATTTGGAAAGCTCGATCGACAGAATCGTGTCTCCGCAAACCGAGGACCACACTCGAGTTAGCCAAACTTCGTCGCAACATGGTAGCAATTGTCGGTAGATTTCAGCCCCGCCCACCACATAGATTCCGCGGTTCATCGAGGAAGTGTCCGAGTCGGCAGAACTTTCCTGTGGCGAAGTTGGGGGAGTCTTGGCCACCACTACCGCATGTTCCGGATTTTCCGCTCGCAGCACCCCGTCACACTGCCAATCGGCGTTGCGCGTGACCACGATCGTGCGGCGTCCCGGCAACGGTCGGCCAATCGAATCATACGTCCGGCGGCCCATAATCAACGTCCCCCCCATGGTCAGCTGCTTGAACCGCTGCAGATCGCTGCGTAGCCGCCACGGCATATCGCCGTCTTTGCCGATCACACCGGTGGGGGTCATCGCCACCAAGGCAATCAAACGAGATTGGGGCACAGCATCCAAACGGGAGCTGGAGTCCTGGGTCGCCACGCTAACAGAGGTCATACGGCGATCGGAGCTTTAATACGTGGATGCGGATCATAATCCGTCAACTGAAAGTCCTCGAACGCGAATCCGTCGATCGAGTCCGGGGTGGATTGGATTTGCATTTTCGGCAACGGCTTGGGATGCCGGGTCAGCTGCTCGCGAGCTTGGTCAAAATGATTACGGTAGAGATGAACGTCACCGAGCGTGTGAACGAAATCGCCCGGTTCGAGCCCCGTCACTTTTGCCATCATCATCGTCAGCAACGCGTAGCTGGCTATATTAAACGGAACGCCCAAGAACAGGTCAGCACTGCGTTGATACAGTTGGCAAGACAGTTTTCCGCCAGCAACATAGAACTGAAAAAGCAGATGACATGGAGGCAACGCCATTTTGTCGATTTGATGAGCATTCCAAGCCGACACGATCAGGCGACGGGATTGGGGATTCTCGCGGATCTCGTTGGTGACCCAGGCGATCTGATCGACCGTTTCTCCATTGCCGCCTTCCCACGAACGCCATTGTTGACCGTAGACAGGCCCCAGATTCCCCTCTTCGTCGGCCCATTCGTCCCAAATACTGACACCGTTTTCGCGTAGATAGCTGATGTTGGTGTCGCCACGTAAAAACCACAGCAATTCGTGCAAAATCGAATGCATATGCAGTTTCTTGGTGGTCAGCAGCGGGAACCCCTCGCTTAAATCAAAACGCATTTGACGACCAAATAAGCCACGGGTCCCAACGCCAGTGCGGTCGTCACGATCCAGGCCATGATTCAAGACTTCGTCGAGCAATTGCAGGTAAGTTCGCATCGGATGAAGTTTGTTTCTTAAGGAAAAGAGAAGGGGAATGTGGGTCAGCGGCACCGCCGAGTGACCATGCAATCATTTTGTTTGCTAATTCTATCCGGCAAGGAACGGGTTTGCCGAGAGGCGTCAGTTTGCTGAATGACTGGAAAGGCGTGCAAGCCGACGCGATCGTGTTACGGACGAGTCCAATCAATCGTCCAGTGTCGGTCGCTGGTGGCTCGGACACACTCGGCATCCATTCCACATTCCTCAATCGCCTGGCCTATTTCTTCGAGCGTCAACGCCGCATGAAGCGATTGGCGAAGCAACTGCTGAGCCACCTCGTTTTCGCCCCCCGCGTGCAATTGGACAAGCGATTCCACGGCGGATTCCGATTCTGGACGCATTAAATCTCGAATAAACACGCGTCCACCGCTTTTGACCAATCGCATCGACGTCGCGATCGCGTCGATTGGCTGTTCCAGATGATGGATCAGGCTGTTGGAGATCACCGTATCGG
>CAXBHV010000244.1:0-7737 GCA_963974855.1 uncultured Rhodopirellula sp.
TCCAGGTGCGGGACTGGCGCGGGCGTACGACGGCTGGAACCGACTTGATCTAGCGATCGTGATGTCCATTCTGCTGTTTGCGGTGGTTACTTGGTTATGGACCCGCATCTTTGTCGAGTTGCAAGGTTTCGGCACAATTGCGGACCAACGACAAACCAAGCCGGTGATTTTCTATTTGTTGACGTTCATTGCAGCGGTATTCATTGCCGGAGACGCGTTGATTTTTTATGTGGGGCTGTCCACACAAGCCTCCGCGGGTTGGTCGGAAACACCCGACTACGTGGCTCCGGCGGCAACGCTGCTTTACTCATGCGGGCTTGCCGTCCTTGGTTGGTGGCACGCGGACTTTAAGACATCGAGTCTATTTTAGGGGGAACGTGGGATGACTTTGTTGAAATTCAAGCCGGTGTTCCTTGCACTCTTGTTGACTGTGCCGATGGGCGGGTGCATTGAAAGCCAGTCCGTCAGCCAAGCGGTTCCGTTCGAGCGGAATGAGCTTGACGCTTGTCTAGCCATCGTGATCGATATGAGTGGCTCGTTCGCCGAAAGTTGGGATGATCGCGCGTATCACTTGTTCCTTGATCTTTCGGAGCAGTATTTCACGGAGGCGATGGGAACTGAAAACAGGCTGGTGATCTCGCAACTCAGCGGCAATGAGCGTGTCGTTTTGTTCGATGGTCGGCCGTCCGATCTGCAACGGAAGTTTTCGTCGCCTGAAACGCTCGATGCCTTTTTGAAAGCACACTCGGATCCGAGACGCTCCCGCGTATATGATGCGATGACCAAAACGATTGATTACGTCAGTTCCATGTCCGGTGTCAGTGATCGGACGCGGATGATGACCGTCGTGCTCAGCGACATGGGGGACAGTGAGAGCGAGGATGCTGCTCGAATCGCGAGCGGCCGTCGAATGATCGAGTCGCTTACAAAATATCAGCAGCGAGGAGGCGGCTTGGCACTGTATTTCGTAGCGACCGAGGAAAACACTCGTTGGGAGCAGATCATGGCAGCGTCTGGATTTCAGCCGGGCCATTTTATTATCGAAAATGAGCTCAATTCAACGCCACAACTCCCACGATTCGATTGAGACTCGGGCGGGGCGATGGGAAACAAAATAAATGAGGTCCAATCATTGACGAAACGCGATCGTCTCAAGGATTTGCTGTCTGATCTGCCGCGTGGACAGCACGCGAGTTTTATAGGCAAAGCGCCACACTCTTATTTTGAGTCGCCTGATAATTTACTTGCGACTGAATCGCTTCGTTTTTCGGTGGATAATAACCATCAATCAAAGTCATTTCTGGGTGTCTTAGGGGGAGAGGTCGTCACGGGCGACCGCTTACCTGATGGCCGCCCTACGCGATATATCCAAGGAGGTACCGCAATCGGTGTGGCCGACGATCGCCACAAAATTCTGATAGCGGGCTCGCGAGCAGGGAAGGGGCGGTCAGTGCTGATTCCCGACCTCATCGCGTTACCAAGCACAACCTCACTGCTGGTGGTTGATCCGAAGGGGGATCATGCGCGATATACCTGCCGTTGGCGTGCTGATGGCCTAGGTCAGGCCTGCGCGGTACTCGATCCCTTCGGAATCTCCGGCGAAGGTACATATCGATTTCGCGCGGTCTACAACCCGATCGACAAATTATGTCATTCCGACCGTACAACGTTCGTACCGAATGCCAAGCTGATCGCGGACTCGCTGATCGTATCGGGTGATTTTAAGGACAAGCACTGGGATGAGACGTCCAAGCAAATTTTGGCCGGACTTTGTGCCCACGTCGCGACCCACGAGCGATACGTGGGCCACCGGCACTTGGTCACCGTTTGGCATTTGGTTTCCGAACTTGCTGCATCCGACCCGAACAATCCCGGCCGGTATTGGCTTGAAACCGAAATGCTGGCCAACGATGCCGCGTCAGGCATGATCCGCAGCGCCGCAAGGGGATTTTACGATCGCACTGGCGGTGAGTTTAGCTCGGTGCTTAGTAACTTGCGTAAACACACTGATTGGATCGGCATTGAATGCATGGCCGATTGCTTGGTGGGCGATTCAATCGACCTACGTGATCTAAAAAGGAGTTCGCTGGCGTTGTACGTCACGTTGCCGGCGATGCGAATGGCCGACTTGAGTGGATGGCTGCGATTGATTGTGCAACTTTCGCTTGCCGCGCACGAAGAGGAGTCGGTTCAGATTGGCCCAGCAACGGTCGCTATGTTAGATGAATTCCATACTTTAGGTACACTTCATTGCATCGAGGTCGCTGCAGGGCAAATCGCTGGGCTGGGCCTGAAAATTCCCGCGGTTCTGCAGGATCTCCAGCAGCTCCAGAGTCGACACCCCAAAAGTTGGGAAACATTCATCGCCAACGCGGGCACGTTGCAACTGTTTGGGCTCGCCGATCAAACAACGCTTGAATATGTATCCAAGCGTCTTGGAGAAGCTCCAACATTGTCTCGCTCCACCAACATGCCTACCTTTGATCAAGCGACACGCGAAGCCGCAACGGGGGAGTCTTGGTCGCTTGGCGTTCACCCGTTGATGACAGCGGAGGAACTGTGCCGCTTCTTCGGTCGCGATGACCGGTTACTGCGCCAATTGATTCTGCGTCCCGGCTACCGACCCGTGATCCTGCAACGGGCGTTCTATGACAAACATGAGTTGTTCGCAAATAAGTACAACGAGGAATAGGAACATGATCTGTGTAACCGCCCCTGGGCTTCCTCCATTGCCGCGATTGATGTTCGACCCAAAAACGCGTCGAGCCGTGGTCAAAGCTCGCCATGCAACCTGGCGTAGTCATGAATGGGGGCTACGATTAGCAAAGACGCTCGGACTGTTCGCCTGTCTTTTCCTATTGTCAAGCGTGTGGGGCAAGACCCAAAACTACGAACCCGGCGTTCGCATTGTTTCTCTTGTCGTGGCGGTGATTGCGTGTCGGCCACTAAGCCTCGTGTTGCAACGATCAACTCAGAGATTCTTTGCGCGTCGACTCTTTGCAACACGCACGATCGTCTGGTTTACGCCGCAAGCAATCGGCTTTCGTTCAAGACTCTATGACAACGGAATCGTCGTTTGGCGATCATGGAACGGTATGCCGGTAAGTGGCCGCTTTACGGTCACGGGAGACGGTGAAGCGAGTGAACATCGAGCGTCGTTGACCAATCGGTGTGCCCACGATGTGCTGCATTTGGATTCGGCTCGAATTCTGCGATTGGTATTATCGACGGTCTCCACGAGAACAACATCGTCCGCCACACTAGCCGCTCCAGTGCGATCGATCCCGTTGACCGAGGTCGACGAGCAAATTGCTGAACGACTGACCGTTGTTTATTCAACGGCAGCCGCATTGACCGCCCGCGCGCAAGTTGAAGCGATCAAACATGACGCAACGACCGGAATTGATATTGACACCCTTTAACTCGGGAGAATGAACTTTGTTGCTAACAATCAAAGAAGTGGCTGAGCGGTTAAAAATCAGCTTGAGCATGGTATACGCCTTGGTGTCTCGAGGCGATTTGGCGTGTTATGAGATTGGCAGTTGCAAGCGCGTTGACGAGTCGGATCTGCAACGGTTCCTGGATCAGAATAAGAAAGAAATCGTCAAGTTGCCACATCGAAACGGACGGCATTTCTGAGTTGAGTTTCAAGGGAATACACCAAGATGATATCGCTCAGTCTCCTATTGATGATTGCCATTGTCGTTTCGGTCGATACGTTTGTCGTTTGTCTGACAATCGGAACGATGCGGAGCGATCAACGCTACACCGAACTGCTTCGCATCGCGGCTATGTTTTCATCCGCTGCTTGCATGCTTTTGATTGCTGGCTGGGTCGTCGCAGAGTCGATCTTAGCTCAGTCGCTCGCGGACTATCAGTGGATCGGAAGCCTGATTTTGATGGCAATAGGAATACAAATGCTCAGCGGCAACGCATCGTCCGATCAAGACGCTGGCTCCGCTATTCGCGGCGTAATGCGGAATTCAGAATTGGTGGCGATGTCAATCCTGACGAGCCTGGACACCAGTGGCGTTGGAGGCGCAATTGCAATCAGGCAAGAACACATCGGATCGCTCCTTCCCATGCTTGCCGCAGTTTCGTTCACCTCCGCGATCATTGGAATACTAATCGGAACGATGCTACGCGACATTTCAGCACGCGGAGCAGAGATCGCTGGCGGAATGATGTTGGTCGCGATCGGATTTGGCGCTATCTGGATGTGACGAACGTGACCAATATAGGCTGGAGGAGGAGACATCTCTTCGCTCTGGTAGAAGGAACCGTGCAACTCATTTAAATGAATCGCTCCGCTCGACCAACCGAAAGTCACTCCCCCAAAAAGATGTGCTATGTCCCCAAGCCTTCCAGGGGGACGACCGCTGCCAGCTGCTCCTCGCAAAGATCCATACTTGAAGGATTACCTCATACGGCTCTGCTTTGAGTCGAGCGGCAAAAAGTTTGTTCGGGTATCTCGTACATATCATGGAAACGCCCGAGGAGCCGGATGTTTCAATCGTTCATCGCTGTCCCAACGCAGGCCACCCGTTCGCGACAGCCGAACTACCGATCAAGTGCTCATTTCAGGAACCTCGCAAGAGTATCTCTCAGGGTTTCAGCTTCGATTGGCTTGCTGACGTAATCATCCATACCTGTTTCCAAACACCGCTGGCGATCGCCCTTCAACGCATTGGCAGTCAAGGCGATAATTGGAACTCTACCTGCAATGTTTCCAGACTCTTCCCGTTTCCGGATCTCGCGCGTGGCGGAAAAACCATCCATATCAGGCATCTGGCAATCCATCAGCACTAGGTCATAGTGTTTCTTTTGGACTGCAGCCAGTGCCTCTTCGCCATTACCCGCAATCTCACTGGTGCAGCCGAAGTGCTTCAGTAATTCGACGATATAAAGCTGATTGATGCGATTATCTTCTGCGAGCAAAATGTGTCCAGATAGCTTGGGATCGGAATGTTCCTGCAGCACCAAACGCTCTGCTTCCGTTGACGTCAAACTGCCAGATACCGACAACACAGAAACCAACAGATTGAATAAGGCGCTCGGCCGAACCGGGGCATGCAAAACATGCCGGACGCCAAGTCCCCTCAGATGCTTCCTCGAAATTTCATCAGATTGACTGCAGACCCCAATGACCTGCAGCAAGGGAACCGCCGCCAGCTTCTGAATTTGCACGAATTCTTCCCCCGTAACGAGTCGGCAATCCGCCAGGACCACATGAAAAGGCAAGTTATCGGCAACTGCATTTTTCGCAGCAACAAGAGCTTCGCCGATAGTCGACACGTGTTCGAAAGAGCAGTTCCAACTTTGCAAACACTCAGCGAGTTGCTGTCGCTCTTGATCTAAACCATTAATTGCAAGTATTCGCCTTCCAGCAAGTAGCCTTTGACCTCGTTCCTGGATGGTCAAACGCCCCAAAGTAACAACATCGATTTCAAACCAGAACGTCGTCCCGGCCCCAACCTGGCTCTCCACTCCGATCTCGCCTCCCATCAATTCAACCAACTGTTTGCAAATCGACAAACCGAGACCGGTCCCACCGAATTGACGCGTTGTTGAGCTGTCGACTTGTGAAAAGGCCTTAAATAAACGATCAAGTCGCTCGGCTGGAATTCCCACGCCTGTGTCCGTTACCACAAAACGTAAACGGGCAGTGTTATTACGATTTGCTACTTGTTCTAAACTAACCGTAACGCTGCCCTCTGGTGTGAACTTAACTGCGTTTCCGATCAGATTCACTAAAATCTGCCGAAGCCGGTTGTCATCGCACTGAGCCGAGACGCAGGCATCAGGAGAGATACGACAATGAATTGTAAGCCCCTGCTCCTGCGCCGAATGCAACATAATTTCTGCAACGTCATAGACGAGCGATTCGAGGTCACATTCACGTGGATCAAGTTCCAGTTTACCTGCTTCGATTTTGGAAAGATCGAGAATGTCGTTCACGAGTTGCATCAACACCTTGCCGCTAGAATTACAGGCCGTGACGTATCGCTGCTGCCGCTCATTCAATTCGGTTTTCAGAAGCAACTCGTTCATACCTAATATGCCGTTCAGCGGTGTACGCAACTCATGACTCATCGTAGACAAGAACTCACTCTTGGCATGGCTAGCCCTAACAAGGTCAGCATTGGCGGCTACTAAGTCTGCAGTGCGTTCCGCGACACGTGCTGCTAAAACGCCCCGCTCCTCTTCAATAGTAGTATTCGCTTGTTGCAACTCTGTGGCTATCGACCGCAGCTCCCCTACGACCCTCTGGTGCTCGGATACGTCACGTATCGAGGCGGCAACCATTGGGCCGTCATTCGTCTTCAATGGACCTAAGTTGATTTCCACCGGAAAAACAGTGCCATTTTTTCTCGCCCCAAATAACTCGCTACTTCCACTACCCATTGAACGGGGCAACGCTGAACCAAGATAACCTCTACGCAAGTCAGGGTGCCCAGCTCGCAAATTCGGCGGCATCAGCATTTCGACAGGCTGGCCCAACAGTTCCGAGGACGTCCAACCAAAAACTTCCGCGACTTGTTGATTAGCTTGGACTATGATTCCTTCCTGATCGGTGATAACGATAGCATCTGGTGAGAACTCAAACAGATCCAAAAAACGCTGCTCGACAGATTGCCTCTCCATCTCGGCAGCGATGGAGAGTGCAAAAAGTTGGGTTATCGCTTCGGCATTGCCAGGGCTTATCAAAGGATTACGGCTCATGACGCCGATATTACCAATTTGTTTCCCTTGACTATTTATAAAGGGCACACCGACGTAACTTTCGATCTCATATTCAACGAGAAGATCATCTTGCGGGTATTTTTTTTGAGCTTCGCTTGGAACCACGCAACTGCAACTATCAACGACATTCTCACAAGGAGTGCCCTTTCCAGCGTAACTAAAGTTGGGCTGGATTTCGCCATTAACCGCAATAGCCAGCGTCTCTAATTGGCCAGGATGCATCGAGTCGGGGCAAGATATAAACGCGATCTCACAGTTGAGCAATTCGGCAAGCTGTAACACAACCGCTTCGTAAAATGGAGCTCCTCGTAACGCGGCAATGTTACTAGATAACAGGCGTAACGCCGTCTCGGTTTGCTTTTGCTCCGTAACGTCGGTGTTGACGCGGATGTAACCAGTGGTATTCCCGTCGGCGTCCTGGATAGCCACGCTTTGACTGATCACCCAGACTGTGCTTCCGTCTCGGCGAAGGAAGCGGAATTCAGAACAGAACGAATGCCTGTTTTGGGTTGCCTTGCCCCAATCAAGCATGACATGCTCGCGATCGTCGGGATGAATTGCCGACTGCCAGCCTTCTTTGCGGGCATCCTCGAATTCAAGGCCCGACATTTCACACCACTGCTTATTCACATCCACGCAATCACCGCCAGCATCAAACAAAACAATACCGACAGGAGAGACCTTCGCCAGTGATTCGTACATTGCGTGAGTGGTTGCAAGTTGTTTCTGAGCCTGTCTCAACTCAGTGATGTCGGTGACAAAACCCTCAATCGCATCAACGGTTCCATCTTCAAGGTAAATCTTCCGTGAGTTTTCCCAAATCCACTTGATACTGCCATCCGGCAGAAGCAGCCGATATTCATGCTGAATTGGTTTCCCGCTGTTTGCTCCATGCTCATGAAAAGCGATAACGTTAGGAAGGTCATCGGGATGCACTCGACGCAAATAAACTTGTCGCAAGCTAACCATTTCTGTAGGCTCGATGCCAAAGAG
>CAXBHV010000245.1:0-7733 GCA_963974855.1 uncultured Rhodopirellula sp.
TCGCCAAGAGTTTCGGCCATCCACTTTGAACTGCGAACGTCTCTGCGACGTTTGCTGAATCAAGTAGGAATTTTCGAGGTCGCGATGACTTGGCACGGCTCCAGCACATGTGAGCCGTGGGCCGTAAGGCACCGGGTCGCGAGGGACCCGGCCGCTCACGCGCGAGCGGCTCACAAAATCATCCGCCCGCTAGCAGCAGCTCTCGCACTTAACCCGCTGGCGAGCGAGGCTGCTCGTTAGTCGAGGCTAGTAACGACGACGTAGTACGCGCCGAGTTCACCTTCTTTGATCTCGAAGACAGGGGCCAGCCGATACGATCCCTTTTTGAGCTCGGTAACGAAGCTGACTTCATCGGCACCGCTCCCAACAGGTTTCCGATCGAGATCCTTGTCGTCGATTCGGAGCACCGCATGCGTTGCAGCGATCGCGTTACCCGGCGTGGTACGAAACGCTTGCGTGGCACCGGGAACATTTTCGCCGGCCGGAAGCGAGGCGTTGATTGCCGCTCCCGACTCCGCCGGCCAACGCCGCAGCGAGACCTGATACTTGCCGTCACGAACCACCTTCACCGCCCAGTGCCCCTCGTGAGTCAGCTTCTCGGAATTGGGGTGCTTCCGGTCGGCCGCGCGGATCGATCCCTGATGCCATGGCGGATAGATCTCTTGAATCCAATCGTGAGCCGTCAGACTGACCACGCGATGATCGGGGTGACCGAGGTAGATTTCGGTCGTCTGAGAAAAAGTGGGTTCCAGTTCGTCCCACCACTTTTCGTAGAACTCTCGCATCGTCGCCACGACTTCGGGATGTTCCTTGGCCACGTTGTGCTTCTGGCCCGGGTCGACGGCGATTTCATAGAGTTCTTTGCCATTGATCAGTCGATACTTCTGTGACATCACCGACGAACTTCGCCATTTTTTCGGATCGCGAACCCGCTGAGAATCGCTGATCACAAAACGCTCGGGCCAATCGACGTCTTTGCTTGGATCCAAGAGTGCGGCGATCGAGACCCCATCAAACTTCACACTCTCCGGCTTTTTCACCCCTGTCATTTCGAGCAGCGTCGGCACGATATCGACGGCGTGCGTCAGCTCATCAACGTCATGCTGCTTGGTAATGCCACCGGCTGGCCAGTGCAGGAAAAACGGGACACGGTGACCGCCATCGTAGGGACTGCCCTTTCCGGCTTTCATCCCCGCGTTATAGATCTTCGCACCGCTGGCCGTTCCATTATCCGTGGTAAATACGAAGATCGTGTCGTCAGCGATCCCAAGCTCTTCGATCAGTTTACGGGTCTTGCCGACGTTTTCATCGATATTGGTGATCATGCCATAGAAAGCGGCGATATTATCAGACTGGTCTTGATACATATCCATGTATTTTTGCGGACAATGCAACGGGCCGTGCGGCGCGTTCGTAGAGATGTAGGCAAAGAAAGGTTTCTTTTCTTTCGCACACATACTAATGAACGAATTCGCCTGAGCAAAAAAGACGTCGGTGCAAAAGCCTTTCGCCGGAACGATCTTGCCGTTGTGAAAATAGGAACCATCGAAGTACGCGTTGTCCCACACGTCAGGCGTCTGCCCGATTCCGCCGCCACCATGACGATAGACTTCCGTGAAGCCGCGATCTTCGGGACGATAGGGATAGTTGTCACCAAGATGCCACTTCCCAAACATGCCGGTTTGATAGCCTGCGTCGCTGAACATCTGGCCGACTGTGACTTCGTTTTCTCGTAACATCGATCGCCCCATGATCGTGTGCCAGACACCGGTTCGGTTGGTCCAGTGTCCGGTCAACAGCGAGCAACGTGTGGGGGAACAAGTCGGAGCGACATGGTAATCGCTCAGCCCAGAACTTTCCGATGCAAGATGATCGATGTTAGGCGTTTTGATGATCGGATTGCCGGTACAGGCCAAATCCCCGTAGCCCTGGTCATCGGAAATGACGAACACGACATTGGTGGCCGACGCGGCAAGCGTCCCGGCAAGAAACAGCCCAAAGGTGAGCAAGAAAATTCGAAGATTAGAAGTCATGAGTTGTGGCGACCACGAATGTGAGTTTGGAGACAAGTAGGCGTTGACAGGTTGACGTGAATTCTAGCGTCAAAACCGGACAGCCGTTCAAGAGAACCGTAATCGACGAAGTTAGTCGATCGCGATTTCCAAGGCAAGTTTTTTTGGAACTCAGCCCCAGTTCACCTGTTTTTCGCGATGGGGGAGACCCGAATTTCATCGCCGACCATTTTTTGCAGCGCATCGGCGACTCGTACGGCGATCGCCTTGCTGCCCTTCGGATTACTATGAATCCCGTCATCACTTAACTGGGACTCTGGCATCCACATGCCCGGCGGTGCCACGGGACTCATCACCACAATTTGCCGTAGCCAAGTATCCGCCACGAGCTGGACATCCTGCTCATAAGCGATCTCACGCTCGAGACTTGCAAACGGATCGAAGATGAATCCTCGCGGGATTTCCATCAAAATCACCTCTGCATCGTGATCGCGACAGGTTTGGATCATTTTGAGAAGATTCGCCTTTGTTGCCGCTCGCGAGTGTCCTTTCAGAAAATCGTGGCCACCGAGTTCAATCACGACCACCTGAGGATGATCGGCAAGCACGCGGTCCATTTGCCCGAGTCCTTGCGACGTCGCAATCCCCGAAAACCCTCGATTCACAACCGGCACGCGAATCATCGCTTCCAAAGCACCCGGGTATCCTCGATCAGGGATCATCCCTTGAGTCAAACTGTCGCCCAGACAGACCACGGGCCGAGAAGGATCCAGCACCAGCGTGCGACTGGAATTGGCGATCGCGTGGAACTCATAAAACATCCATCCCCAACAACCCCACAATGCTGCGACGCAAATACCTGCGAAGCGTCGGCCGAACAACGCGTGATGTCGATAGCGAATCCGGATGGCAACTACAATCAACATCACGCACCCGAGCACGATCATCGCAGGCGTACGTGGCACCAGTTTGACCACCAAGATGACGACGCAGGTCACCAGCGGAAGCCAACCTGGCCGATTCCTAAAGAGCAAAACGGAAGCCCAAACCAACCAGAACGCCACCATCCAAGGCAACACACTAGGAAAACTCAACAGCGAGACCACCACCACGATGGCGATGACCAGCGTCTTGAAAACACCTAAGAGCGAGGTCTTTGGTTTGCTGGAAGAGGGCTGTTCCGACGGGTCATCGGATTCAACAGGCAGGTTCATGGATTTTGAATCACTGGTGATGGCAAATTACAATTCGACCATCATAGCCCACCTCACCGATCACGGTCGATTTTCGGACTCAGCTGCCGGCTGACCGTAATGGTACAATCACCGTCCCAAAAGATAAGACGCGATCGATCAGTCGTTTCTCAGTTGATCTTTAAACTCTTGATCCGTGATGCGAGTGTCGTGGGCTTCATCCCAAGCCGCTCGGCGGCTCCACCGACTCCTGAGACTTTTCCGTTAGATTGCGCTAGCGCGCGGCGAATGTTGGCGGCTTCCCACTGACGCAGTTCCGCGGCCGTCATAACACGCTCATCGTCAAGCGACGCGACGATTCCCGGTTGCTCGATGGTTGATTTGCGGCGTGCGGCTTGCACCGGATCGAGCTGGAATCGCAACCGTCCGGCTTGGGATGTGATCATGGCGCGTTCGAGAACATGCTGGAATTCACGAATATTGCCAGGCCAATCATAACGCTGCAGATCATGGACATTCGCCTTGGTCAAGCAAGGAACGGGGCGGCCGAGCTTTCGTGCAAGCTGTGCGAGCAGGTGCTCGGCTAACAAGGGAATGTCCTCTTTACGTTGACTTAGCGGCGGCAACTCGATCGGAAACACGCTCAGACGATAGTACAGATCACTGCGGAACCGGCCCCCATCGCTTTCGTTTTTCAAATCTCGGTTCGTCGCGGCGATGATGCGAACATTCACGCGGCGTGTTTGCTCTTCACCAATTCGCTCTAGCTCACCTTCCTGCAACACTCGCAATAACTTGCTTTGCAGGTCAAGCGGTATCTCGCCGATCTCATCGAGGAACAACGTACCTGCATCGGCCAGCTCGAAACGGCCGACTCGATCACGCACCGCGCCGGTGAAACTTCCTTTGGTGTGACCAAAGAACTCACTGTCGTACAACTCGCGAGGGATCGCAGCACAGTTGACCTTGATAAGCGGTCGATCGCTGCGTGATGAACGCCGATGAATCTCGCGGGCAACCAGTTCTTTGCCGGTCCCACTTTCACCGGTGATCAGAACGGTTGAATCGGTCGGAGCAACCAACTCGATTTGCTCGGCGACCTTTTGCAGCGCCGCACTTTTGCCCACCATGTCTCCGAACGCGTTTCTCGTCCGCACCTCCTCTTGCAAATAGTCGTTCTCCATTTCCAATCGGCGACGAAGCGACTCGATCTCCTCCCATGCCGACGCATTGGCAATCGAAGCGGCCGCGTGATTGGCGATCGTACGCAGCCAATCCAGGTCTTCGTCATTGATGGTGGTTCGGCTGAATACCGCCAGCACGCCGAGGACTTCGCCGTGGTACACCAGCGGTTGGCCGCCGAAACCTCGGATCCCCTCAGCCCTAGCCCATTCCGGGTGAACTAACCAATCGGGTTGGCCTAAAAGATTGCCAACCTCCAGTGCTTCGCCGGTCGCTGCGATTCGACCTACTTTGCGAACGCCGATCGGAAAACGTCGAAACGCACCGTCGGTTCGCGAGAAGTCTCGCTGAGGATCCACTACCGAGGCACCGTCGCTGGCTACCAAATGCAGACATTGGGTTCGATCGGGACACTCCTGACGTAACGGACAGGTCTCACATCCGGCGCCGGGTCGAATCAGCCAAATCCTCGCCAATGCCACCGCTGGCGACGCGGCAATGCGATCGACAATCAAGTTTAGTGCATCACCCACCTGCAGCCGCTGAGCCATCTCTAACAGCAGCGTTTTGGGCTGATCGATAAGAGGCGTCTTTTCTTCGAGCATTCGCAAAAAATACACGACATCTCGTGAATCGCAAGCGATTTTTCGTGAATCAACGATATCTCGTTGACCTCGTCAGCAACGCAAAATCGACGCAAATAGTTTACTGTAAACGACTTACTCTCTTCCACACAGTTTGGTCCGAGACGTGCCTAAGGAAACGGTGACAAGCAGTGGCTTTCACTGCTTGCAGTTTAAACCCCTGTAATACGAGGAAAGTAGCAATGACCCGAATCAGCCCTATCGACCCAGCAAAGGCAACCGGCCCCGCGAAAGAACTGCTCAACGGCGTGCAGACCAAACTGGGCATGATCCCGAACATGATGTCGACGATGGCCAACTCAACGGCTGTCCTGGACGCGTACTTGAAATTCAGCAGCGCGCTCGCGGCGGGAGCACTCTCGGCCAAGGATCGCGAGCAAATCGCGCTAACGGTCGGGCAAGCCAATCAATGTGACTATTGCTTGAGCGCCCATACGGCAATCGGCAAGATGGTCGGGCTGACGACGGACCAGATCCGTGACGCCCGTTTGGCGAAGTCCGCCGACGCGAAATCCAATGCGATCTTAAAGTTCGCCGCTCGCCTGGTGGAAAAACGCGGCTTGGTCTCCGACGACGAAGTCGCCGCAGCGCAGGCCGCTGGATTGACCGATGGCGAGATCGCCGAAGTCGTTGCCAACACGGCGCTGAACTTGTTGACCAACTACTTCAATCACGTCGCGGAAACCGACATCGATTTCCCCGTTGCGGAGCCGATCGACATTGCTGGATCCTGCGGCTGCCATGGCGATACGTGCAGTGCCGCGTGATCAACACTTCGACTGTACCACCTAAATCAAATCTTCTCGTTGGAGTAATATTCTATGTCAAAGCCAACTGACATTCGCCCCCCTTTCACTCGTGAAACGGCGGTGCAAAAAATTCGAGCTGCCGAGGATGCATGGAACACGCGTAATCCAGAACGCGTTTCGTTGGCCTACTCTCAGACCAGTCAATGGCGAAACCGCGAGACGTTTGTCGAAGGTCGTCCGCAGATCGTTGAGTTTTTGACTGGAAAGTGGGACAGAGAACAGCAGTACCGCTTGGCCAAACAATTGTGGTCATTCACGGACAACAGAATCGCGGTTCGGTTTCAGTATGAGTACCACGACGAATCGGGGAACTGGTTTCGCGCCTACGGCAATGAAAATTGGGAATTCGATCGCGATGGCTTGATGCGACGCCGTGAAGCCAGCATCAATGACTACGCGATCGAAGAATCGGATCGAAAGTTCCACTGGCCGCTCGGTCCCCGCCCCGCAGACCATCCCGGCTTGGAAGAGTCTGTCAAATAGTCAAACAGACGGGCTCTTATTTTCAAAGTCGGCCGCTACCAACGGCGGCCGACTTGTGGGCAATAGTGCACGGCTTCTCATCGGAGAATCGCTTCTATTCCTCAGGCGTGTAGATCGCGAGGGTTTGCGAGCTGCCGTTGTGCAAGTGGATACCGACGTCATCCAATAATGTGCCAGACTGGGCACTGACCGATACGATCGCGAGTGAGTAACGAGACAAATCGGCAGCGTATTGACGTTCGGTTTGCATATACGCTTCTTGAGCATCGAGCAAGAATTCGATTTGAATCTTGTCTGAATTGAACAACACCTCCGAGGAACGCAATCGATCTCGTGAGGCTTCGTACTGTAACCGCGAGTAGTTCAGCGAAGCGTAGGCAGCATCGACCTCGGCGATCGCATCCTTGATTTCAAATTCGAGAGTTCGTTGCTGTTCGGCTAACAGGTTGCGTTCTTTCGCCAACAACAGCGTGGCGTTGCGTACCGCCGCGCGGGCTTGTCGGCGTCCTGCAGTGACGCCCAGCTCGAGTCCAAATTCCCACTCTTGATGATCGCCAGTGAAGAAGTCGTCATAAGCACTGCCAAATCGCTGCTGGTCATCCCCCGTCAAATCGTCGCCGAAACCACGAAGTCGATATCGTCCGATCATGTCCAATTGAGGCAGCAAGAAATTCTTGGACGCCACCAACTGCAACTGCTGTTGCTGGACTTTTAAACTCTGCCGCTTCAGTTCAGTCCGATTGGCCAAAGCCTGATTGAACACACTTTCAAAGTCGAAATGGAACTCCGCTTCCGGCCCGTCTTCGATCGGCTGCAAGATCTGACCATCGCTGGTCGGTAATCCGACCATTCGCCGCAGTCGCCGTTCGGTAGCAAACAACCCGGTCTCCGAATCGCCGCCGCCCAGTGCCAATTCGGCTTCGCGACAGTAGCGATAATATTTCGCACGTGCCTGAGCCTCTTTATTCGCTTCGCCCCCATCCACTTGTGCATGGCTGCGAGCCAATACGCTCTGCCAAGTTCGATAGGCGAGGTCACGCGCCGCCACGATACTTTCGTAGCTGCGGTATTGACGTTTTAAATCCCAATACACCGCGTACAGATCACGTACGAACGAGCGTACCGCAATTTCAAAATCGGCTTCAGTGATGCGAGTATTCAAACGGGCAATCACAATGCCCTTTGAAAAATTGAAACCGGGCTGAGCATTCGGCCCCGCAATCGAATTAAATTCCTTGCCAGCGCCTCGCAACAGCGGCTGACGCACGCCGGCTTCGAGTTGCGTTTCCCAGTAACTGGGGAAACGATTCGCTGCACGATTATTGGCATCGTATTGCTTACGAGTCGTCAGATCCCAAATCGCACCCGAGAGTGTCCGTTTCTGGATCCCCGCGTTGAAAGTCGCGTAAT
>CAXBHV010000246.1:0-7715 GCA_963974855.1 uncultured Rhodopirellula sp.
GTTCGGAATGGTCACGCCCAGCTGGACAAAGAGACTCCACGTGAGTCTGTAGAAAGCTAGATCACGTTGTGGCAACAAGACGTCAGTTGCGAAAAAGAAACAGCTCGTTCCGATGAGCTGTGTAGGCAACATGTTGCCCTAATCGGTATAACCGTCGCAAACGGATCCGTTTGCCCGATTGTCAACTGCATCGGCGTTCGTAACGCTCCGCTACCGCTGGTTCCTCCGGCTCCTTGCCCAACGCCGTGAACGATTATTAGGCTGCAAATTACAACATTTGCGTTTTGTAGCTACGCTCGTCAGAGCGTGGATTGTTTGAGTCCATTGCGAACCACCACCTTCTGGCGAAGGTAGCTACCAGAAAAACGTTCACGGCACTTGGCGAAGAGCTCGGGAAGAAGCGTTTTTGGTGGCGTACCGCAGAAAAACTACTCGCTGCGGCGAGGGCGATACAGGTCCAGCGTTTCGCGACCCGCAAGTCCTGCGTACAAGTCAACAATTTGTTGACGTCCCTGCTTTATATCTTCCGCCAAATCGCCCGTGGACGACTGGCCGATGCGAAAAAAGTAGTCCGCCGGAAGCGAGAAATCCAATGGGATTTCGGCGGAATTGCCAATCGCGAGGATGACCGCTTCGGAGTCTAACGGATCCGCCTGCCCATACACGCTCGTTAATTCGAGTCGGAAATCGGGAGGGATCGGATCGTCGTCTTCGGAATCCTCTTCATCCAGTTCGACCGGCACGGTCGAGATTTTTGTCACGCGAGACGGACAGCGAAGGCGTCCTTCGAGCAGATCCCCCGCGACGATTCCCTTTAACGCTTTCTCGACCCAATCCTGGTACGTCATTGGTAACGTTTGAGCAAGTATTGCGGGATCTTGAGCATGGAGTGCTGAAATGGCCAGCGGCGACAAACACTCGTGCGGCATGATCGGCAACGACGTTTCATAATGAACCCGAAGCGAGTGACCAATGCCCGCCGCTTCGATCAAAGTAACGTTGTAACCGAGGTATCGTCCGTACAGTGCGGCTTCGACGCCGAGCGGTCCCGCACCAACAATTGCAATGCTGCCGGGAGGATCAAGAGTGGGAGCTTCAGAGGTCATATGAAAATAAGTAAGAGGAAAAAAGGTGTCGGACACCTTTTTGGCGGTTTAGGCAGTTTCTGTTTGCCTGTTTTGTTGTTTGCCGACTCGAAACGGCTGTAGGTCGATCGCGGGTGTTTGCCCGGTGATCATGTCGGCGAGACAGACGGCGGTCGCGGGCGAGAAATGGATACCGCTGCGGTAATGGCCCGAAGCGACATACAAATTGGTCGTCTCGGGGACGCGGCCGATCATCGGAAATCCGTCAAACGTTAACGGTCGTAGTCCTGCACACTTTTCAATTATTACGGCCGAGCCAAGTTCCGGCACCAAATCGATGGCGAACTGGCGAAGCGTTTGGATCATTTCCTCGGTCGTCGTTTTGTCCAAGCCCACCTCTTCTTCGCACGAACCGATCAGCGTCCGGCCATCATCGCGGCACAGCACATAGCGATTGCCGATGTTGATCACGGATCGAAGCAGCGGTCGCTCGGTCTTTACAACCAGGATTTGACCTCGAATCGGGATCAAGCTTTGTGTCAATCTCAGGCGAGACGATACCAGCCCCGTCCAGGATCCGCCACATACGATAACGATGTCACTTTTGATCCAGCCATCGGCGGTTTGTACCGCTGCGGACGTGTCGTCGTAGCGAAGATCGAGTACCGGTGTTTGCTGCGAAACCGTGACTCGCGCGGCGAGGCAAGCTTTGTGTAACGCTTGAATGTAATGGGGGGAGTTGATTTGGTATTCGTCGGGCACCCACCATGCATCGAGATTGGATTGTTGGGAAAGCCACGGCTGAAGTGAAGGTTCACGCGTTTGCAGCTGGTCGACCGCGATTCGCTGGCAAGCGATGTCCATTTCGCTCCAGTAATCGGACATGCCGAGCATCACTGCTTTTTCACCAGGAGAATTCGCCAGATAGTAGCCGCCACAGTGACGCAGACCGACGTCGATTCCCGTCGCCCGTTGTAGCCGTTGGGACCACTCTGGAAACAAGCGATGGCTCAGACCGCGTAGTTGGTCCATCGGATCGGTGGCTCGATCTAGATTGGCGGGCGGCAAGATACCACCGGCGATCGTCGACGTACTCTCGTCGATTTGTCGCTGTTCGATCACCTGCGTTTGAATGCCCCGTCCGGATAATTCCCATGCCAGGCTCAATCCGATGACGCCGCCGCCTACGATGGTTGCTGTTCTGACGGTGGTCATGAGTTTTGATTCTGACTCAGGATTGCGGTAATTCGATCGGAAAACTCGGCATACGATCGGTTCGGGGGTTGCGATGATTGCAGTTGGTCTCGCAAGCGGTCCAGACACTCGATCGTATCGATATCTTCATTCTGTGAAAGCACCGCCAGCGACAATCGACTCTCCTCGGCTCGTTGTTTTGTGATCGCGAACACATCACTGGAACTCCATGGCATCTCCGCGAACAGGTTCGCGAATCGCTGCGTCCACGGGCCTCGCAACCCAATCAGGTAGTAGCCGCCATCGATCGCTGGACCGATGACGAGATCGTGAGATTCAAGTTGCTGTGCCGCTTTGGCAATGTCCGACGCGTTAAGTAGCGGGCAATCGGCCCCGATTAAGACGACGCGGGATGGAGGCGTTTCGGGTGAAGCGGTACCCAGTTGTGATTGAAAGAATCGCGACATTCGGTCGCCCAAATCACCATCGCCTTGGGGGGTGATCTCCCAGGCTTCGGTTATCGGTTCCTCGCTGATCCTCGCCATATCGGAATCGGGAGCAATCGAAAGGATGCGGCGATCCTGCACCGCGGCCAATTGTTTGCATAAACGCAGTACAAACTCGCGGTGAATCTCCGCTGCCGCTTGCATCCCGATTGAATGACCCAAACGAGTCTTTACTTTCCCTGCAGTCCAGTATTTCGCCATGATCCCCAAGGTTAGCTCGGATGAGGGGTGCGGCATGGGGGATTCGTCTAGGGCAAGGGTTCGGGGACGTCTGCGAAGTCGATGAACAAGATAGACAAAAGTGACCATCGCGATAAACCGGGGGCACGTCCGCTGCACGGTTTTTCAATGTCGTGTCTTAAATACCACGTTCGACGCCCTCATGCGGTTGATTTCAGCCGCCGTAAACGCTTGGCGGGTAGGCGGTGAAAAATCATGGCAGGCAACAGGATGTTTCGTCCTTCATTTCTGCCTGTCGCAGACAATCGCAGGTATGCGAGCAAACCAACTGTTGTCATCGGATGGGGGGTGGTTGTTCAGTTTGACGTCGTAAATCGATTTGAAGGTTGCTTGGTAATTTCAGGATTCAGCACAGTGGATTTCACTTTACGGTAATTTGTTGCCCGCAAAGTGGGGTTCTGTAACGGTTGCGGCAAATTTAATGAACTTGTTGGAATTGCCGATTATTTGTTTGACTCGGCCCCCCAGATGGTAGAAACTCACACGTTCTTAAAGAGTTTACTAGATGAAGCTTCATCGGGTGCTCTGGAATCCCCCTCTAGTCATGAGAGAACAGGCAATGAAAAAGTTCAAACTGGAACGTCTTGAAGAACGAATCGCGCCCAGCAAGATGTCGTACGGCGGAGGCTCGGGGAGTAAAAGCGGCTCGGGATCGAAGAGCAGTTCGAAGTCGAAGAGCAAGTCAAAGTCAAAGTCAAAGTCCAAGAGCAAGAGCAAGAGCAAGAGTAAGTCAAAGTCCAAGAGCAAGTCGAAGTCTAAGAGCAAGTCCAAATCGAAGTCGAAGAGCAAGTCGGGTTCGCGAAGTGGAAGTAAGTGCTAAGTCGGATCCCCGAAGTCCGAATTTCCTTCGATTTCGGACATCGAGAGTTTCAGTTATAGGTCAATGGTAGACCGGGTGGGAAATGGTTAACCGCCGCTCGCCGCGAGTTGGACTTATGGTTGAACGATCTATTGGAAAAGTTCAGTGCTCCGCCGCACTGAACCTGTTTTCACGGGGGGACGAAGTTTTAACGCATTTGCTTCGTCCTCCCTGTTTGTGTTCAATGTTGAATGATTTCGAGTGCGAACGTGTTGCGATACACTTACCTTCTTGAGCTGCGAGCGGACGATGGGTCACAAGAAAGACAAGAAAGTTAAAAAAGCCAAGAAGCGAAAATCCGACGAGTGTTCACGCTGCACTCGCGAAGGAGAGGCGTTTTATTGCTTCAAGAAAAATTACGTGTTTGATATCGACATGGCACGGGCGTTTGTCAGTGACGGTCGAGAGTCGATCGAACTTGAGCCTGAGGACGTGAACTATTCGGTCGACCGTGTGGAGATCAATGAGGGGCATCTTGCTCATGTTGATCCAAGTATCCCCGGTATTGTGGCTCATTTGTACTATCCTGATGACGATGGAACGCTCGTGCATGCGCACCGTTTGATCGACGGACATCATCGCGCCAGTCGCTGTCGCCAAGATAAAATGCCCTTTTATATCTACGTGTTGAGTGAGGAAGAGAGCATCGCGACTTTGATTCGGTCGCCCAAAGGATCCAAGCCGGAGCATCTAACTCCTGCCCCAATTCCAGTCCTTGAATGATCGTTTGTCGGACCAAAAGCTCATTCTCGTTTCGCGCGGTGTTTGCACCGTCCCATGTCTACTGAAACTCCTGTCGCTACCGAGATACCGCCTTCTCTGAGTGACGACATACGCATGTCGATGCCGGACTCGGACGGGATCCGCGTCGTGAAGAACCAGCGTAAGAATCGTTACATGCGATTGGGGCCCCAAGAAGCATTCTTGTTGTCCAGCCTTGACGGCAAGATGACGTATGGTGAAGTCGCAGTACAGTTTGAAACAAACTTTCACGAACCGATTTCACTCGATGAATTTGGTGACTTCATCGCCTTGGCGAAAAGCGAAGGGCTGCTTCGACGATCTTCCTCTAGAGACTCACTTACCGCAAAGTCGAAAAAGGATACACCGTCGAATTTTCGAGAGCTGATTCGCAATTGTGTGAAGGCGGCACGAAAACAGAGCCTGCTATTTTTTCGGGTCAAGCTCTACGATCCCAATGAAACTCTCAACTGGTTAGAGCCTAAAACGCGATTGTTGTTCAGCCCCGTTTTGTTCTTCATGGCGATCCTCGGCGGGATGCTCGCGTTGGGAACCGTATGGGTCCAACGGGATCTGTTTGTCCAGCAATTTGCCGCTAATTTTGGTTGGCAAGCCTTGGTCGTCGCCTGGGTCACGACCATTGGGATCACCATTTGTCACGAATTCGGACACGGACTTGCCTGTAAACGCTACGGCGGCGATGTGTATGAGATGGGGGCATTGTCGATCTTTTTCACTCCATGCTTCTACTGCAATGTTTCTGATGCTTGGTTATTAACAAGTCGTTGGCAACGCTTGCTAATTAGTATGGCGGGAACCTATGTCGACTATTTGGTGTGGATCGTTGCGGTCGGTGTTTGGCGTGTGACCTCGGCGGACACTGCTTTAAACTTTGCCGCATGGGTAGTCGTGTCCACGTGTGGGTTGCGAGTCGCATTCAATATGAACCCATTGATGCGGTTGGACGGTTATTATGCACTCTGTGATCTGTTGCAGACCCACAATTTGCGTCGTCGCGCTCGAACGCGTTTTATTGGCTATTCAACATGGATGTTGTGGGGCGGTAAGAAACCCGAACCGAGTTCGGAGCATACCGCATTGTTGTTGTATGGTGCGGGTAACTGGATTTTTACCGTTGGTTTTTTAAGTGTGATGAGCTTTCAAGCATCGGTCTATTTAAGATCGATGATGGGGATTGGCGGAGTCATCGCCGCATTGGGTTTCTTTTCGTTTACGACGAAAAGCTATTTCAAAGGGACACTCGGAGAGAATTTCAGTACGATGTTTCGCTCACGTAAACTCCGCGTTTTCTCAGGGCTCGCGGTGATCGCGGCCATTTTGGTGATCCCGATCCACGACCGTGCGGGTGGTGAATTCCATGTTCGTCCAGTCGTTCGCCGCGAAGTGCGTGCGCCGATCGCCGGTTTTCTGCGCGAGATCAACGCGGATGAAGGCGATCTTGTGGCGGCCGATTCGTTGTTGGCGATGATCGAGGTACCCGAGTTGGTCAGCAACATTGCTCGGAAAAAATCGGAAATCGCAGAATCTGAAGCCCTGTTGCGGCGTTTGGATTGTGGGCCTCGTGTGGAAGAAATTACCGAACAAAAGGAACGTATCGAGCGGGCAACGCACTGGAAAGAGTTGGCGGAAAGTGATCTCGAAAAAGCGCGACGCAGTTTGGTTCAAGAGTTGGCGTCACTTGAATTGACGGTCCAGCGTGCAAACGCGCAAGTCGAATATCGCACTCAGATCCTGACTCAGATGCAAACGCTTCACGATCGTGGTGGCTTGGCAGGTCAGCAATTGTTGACCCATCAAAAAAACCAACAGGATGCGATCTTGGATGCAAGCCAAGCGGTCGCGGAAATGCGTTCTCGCGAGGCCGAGGGTGTGATTCGTTTTGAAGGCGAACTTGCGCGACGCGAGAAAGAATTGGCCGACGCGGTCGGGAAGCTGACCCTTTTAGAAGCAGGTTCACGGGCGGAGGATATCGATGCCGAAAAAGCTCGATTGCAACGTCTGGGCGAAGAACTCAATCACCTGCTGCATCAGCAATCGCAACAGTCGGTAACGTGCCCCGTCGGAGGAACGGTCATTACGCCGCGGTTTCGCGAACGAGTGGGGGTGTTTGTCGAGCGCGGCATGCCGTTATGCGTGATCGAAGATTTACAGCAGCTTGAAGCGGAAATCTCGGTTTCGGAAAAAGATGCTCGCGTTTTAGTGGCCGGGCAACCGATCACGCTGAAGCCTCGCTCGCTTCCGTTCACCAGCATTCCAGCGAAAGTGGACCGCATCGCACCGGCAGCACAGTCGCTTGTCCTAAACGCGCCACGCACGGTGACCGTTTATTGCGTTTTCGATAACAGCGACGGATTGATGCGAACCGGCATGACCGGATTTGGTCGGATCCGTTCGCAAAAGCAACCGCTTGGTGTGCTGTTGTTTAACGCCGGAGCTCGCTTGATTCGAACCGAGTTCATGTGGTGACTTGTGCTGAGTAAACGAAGTTTACCGTTGGGTTGCGGTTTCAATGAAGCTTTCGAAACGATCGTCGGTCCATGGATCATTGTGCATCATATTTAAAACGACGGGCTCGACATTTCGAGGCAACGCAATGGATTGACGGCAGGGGTCGCCCAAGTAATCGATCGCGAAAAAGTCGAGCAGAGTTCCCTTGATTTCTTCAAAGCGAACCATCTCGAAGTTGTACTTCGTCAGCGTTTCCGCAACGGCAATGGCGGCGTCGGTGCGGGATCGAATGGCAAAATAGTAGTCATCCAAATAGGGCAGCATCCAATTGCCGTCACTCGAGTCGGGTGCCGGGTTTTGATAACGCAATTTTGCGCCTTGAGTCCACTCATCGGCCGCTTCGAGTTGCAGTTTCGCTTGCTCGACCTCTTGGAACGAGTACTCGATCCGTTGCGCCGATTCGCTGATTTCATACGACACTGAAAAAATTTGCTGCTGCAGTAACTCGCTGTCTCGCACCAATTTCACGCGTGCTTCTTGCGAAAGCGCTTTGGCTTGACGTAATCCCACCGGCATCGACATCGAGACGCCAAGCTGCAAATCGGTCAAATCGGCAGTTGC
>CAXBHV010000247.1:0-7701 GCA_963974855.1 uncultured Rhodopirellula sp.
TCCCCCAACGAAGTTGGTGGAGAGGTGGCAGAAAAGTTGCGCAACCAAAAATCACGTCAATAGCAACGTTTTAGCGGACCAGCGTTAGCCCCGGTTCTGTGCTGGCGAAACCGTGGCTAACGGGCTGTTGATTTGTTCGAAACGCAAATTGCAATAGTGAGCCGTGGGCCGTAAGGCACCGGGTAATGCGTGAGACCCGGCCGCTCACGCGTCACGGCTCACTAAATCACCAATCCGCTTGTGCCGCACCGCTAAAACCATCCCCCGACTTCGCGAGACTGCTGCATTAGTATGCGTGCTGTCGGCACCGTACTGTCGACCTCTCCCAAGCTGAAGCTCGGGAGAGGTGACTTGCGGTTCCCAGGCGACGAATGGGGACTACTCCAACAGTCGACTGATAACGCATAACTGAACAGTCGTTCGTGCGGCCACCGAAGGATCCCAGCGAACTTGGTTCATCCGCTTGGAAAGCTCATCGCTTAACCGTTCGATCGGTTGGTTCAGTCGAACGAACCCGAGTCGCTGTGCTGCTTCGGATAACGCTTGCCATTCCTGCGCATCGGCTTGGCTAAGTCCCGTCAACAGAATTTCGCTGAGGTGAATATTAAGCGTCGTCTGGAATTCTTTGATTGTCGACTGCGGCGAAGTCAACTCGCTGTCCTTTGAACTCGCCTCGGTCTGGACTTCCCCAGTGTACCGTAGCGGTCGCAACCAATCCGGTGGCAGGCGTTCGAATCGTTCCCGTGCTTGTTGAAAATGGTCGATCGCCAGCGGAGGTTGCAGTTGTTCCCATTGGAACGTTTGCGGATTGATCGTCAATTTCCCGCTTCCACGCGGCAGGATCAATTCGTCGGTTGCGGTTCGTTTTCCCGAGCCGAGCATCATTTGCGACATTGCCGCCCCGCCCAACGACACGCCACGGCTGAGTGTATGGGTCGCCAATTCCTCAAAGGATTTAGGCGTTATTTGTGATTTTGGGTCGGGGTCGGCAAACACCCGCTGCACCGCGACCACGGTTCCGGTATCGACGTCTTGGAAATAGGCGAGCATCTTGGTTTGGGTTCGTCCGGGGCGAACGCCAAGCCCGAGCCCGACAAATCGTCCGGCCTTGATGTCGGTACGGCGATCGGATTTGTTGCCGCGCACCAGCGGCTGCGGCACCGATCCATTTTGTGAGCGAATCGACCGCGACCTTGCGATCAACTCGCCGACCAACCGCACCGTTTCCAGGGGACTGAATCTCGCATCCTTCTGAGTGTAGCATTCATGTTGGTGGATCAGTTGCAGCACCAGTTCAGCGGGCCATACCAAGCCACACCCGCGTAATTGTTTTTCCAGCCGCGATAAACGCTGAGGCCACGTGGCACTGCAACCGGACATCCCATCGCTGCAGAGTTCGGTAATCAGTTCGTCGAGCCGGTCGAGTTCCTCGTTGGGAACAGGCAACTCGTTTTGCCCCAATGAAATCAGCCCAGCGTTTCGTTTGGGATCGAGTTCGCGGAACGCCCACACCGCCATCGCGGTCCACTGTGGCAGCATTGCTGCGGCACAATCCGCTCGTGCATAGCGTGCATCACCCGGCACAGGAAATCGGACGGTACACGATTCGTGCAAAAATCGAGCGGTCGGTTTCTCGCCACGTGTCAGTTCGACCAAGACGCCATCATCAAACACTTTTCTCGCCCGCGTGATCGTCGCCTTGCGAAAATGTTGGACCAGGTCGTCGTCACTGATTTGACCAGGATCCCAAGCGGATGATGATGCGGCGGTGTTTTGATCTTCGTGGACCGTGGTGACATCGGTGTCAACTTTGTCACGCTCACTTTTGTCGGCCTCGTCTTTGTCGGGTGGGGCAGCGTTCGCGACATGACGTTGATATGCCAGGACAGATCGAATGACATGGCGGCTGATTCCAATTGAACCGCTCGAACAGTTGGCTCCGTGAATCGTTTGCCCCGATATGAATTGGCACACGGTTCCGTCGGACCAAGTTACGATTAAATCGTGAACCGCGGAATCGTCCTCGGCTTCGCTGATTTCGTAACCCATCTGGCCTTCGTCCAATTCGCGTTGGGCACGTTTCACGGTGCCACGGTTGGTCAGCGAGGCCAAGTCGTCACTGGATAACGAGAGCAGATCGACTCGAGTCATGGTTTATGCCCGCACCTTTTCGGCGACCCAATTGGCTAGTTCACCGGGAGTCATTGCGGCGACGTGCCAGCCAATTTTAACCATTTGAGCCGCGACTTGTTCGTCGTACGTCGGATCGGCTTGCCCATCCAAGGCGGCCAAACCCAAACAGGTCACGCCACTTTCGACTAATTGGCGAGCGGCGGAATAGAGCCGTCCGGTGGGGCCGCCTTCGTAAAAATCGGTGATCAGTGCCACGATCGTGCGTTGCGGGTTTTCCACCAACGTCGATGCATACGCGACCGCTTGCCCGATGTCGGTTCCGCCGCCGAGCTGAACTTTCATCAATGTTTCGACAGGATCGACGATCTGGCCCGTCAAATCGACGACCGACGTATCAAAAATGCAAAGGTGGACCTTCATCATTTGCATGCTGTAAAACACCGCCGCCGTGACGGCCGAGTGGATCACGCTATCAAGCATGCTGCCCGATTCATCCACCAAAATAATGATTTGCCATCGATCGACTTGCCGCCGCACGCGTGAATAGAAGTATGGCGTTTCCACCAGCACGCGTCGCTCGACGGGATCGTAGTGTTTCAAGTTGCGTCGCAACGTTGTTTGCACATCAAAGTTCTTGGCGATTCTCAAAAACGAACGATGGCGTCGATCCACCGATCCTTGGAACGCACTGCGAACCTGTTCGGCCATCTCTTCCATCAATTGCTCGACCGCCTTGCGAACCAGTTGTTGTGCCGCTTTTAACACGTCTTGGTTCATCAGGTGCTTGGTTCTCAGCACCGCTTTGAGCAGAGTTTGGTTGGGTTGAGCACGCGCGAGCACATCGGGGTTGGTTACCATTTCATCGAGTTGATACCGCTCGAGTGCATCCTTTTCCAAACGCTCGATAGTCGACTTGGGGAATAGTTCGTGGATTTGGTTGATCCACTCCGGGACAGTTAACGAGCTGGCGTCGAGGCTGCCGGACCGATTGCCGTCCTTGCTTCGCACATTTTTCCCACGCCCCTCGAGATCATAGAGAAAGCCTAAGCATTCTTCTTGCAGTTGTTCTTGATGCGACAGCGCCCCGCACAATTGTTCGCTGCCCGATCCCATTACTAATCGCCAACGCGACTGACGTTGGGCCAATGTTTCGGGCGCCGCATCCTCGCTCGGCGATGTCGCTTCGGAGGTTGCGTGAGAATCAGAGTCGGTTGAATCAGAGTCGGCCATCGATTTGCTCCAGTCCGTATTTGGCAATCGCCTCGAAAAGTCGATCCTCGATCGCCAGTGATTCTGCCGCCGTCGCCTCGTCGGCCGGCAAGTGGTTCAGTGGTTTCGGATTCTTCAGTCCGAGGGAATCGAACAGCGTGGACAGCATGTGATGCTTTTCCCGCGGCGTGAATGAGGTGAATGCCAATCGCAGCGACGGCAACGCGGTTTGAAATTCATCGCCGCCAAACCGCAACAAGACTTGGTCGATCGAACGAACCAAGGGCGGGTGCCGCTGAGCGACCTCGCGGGCGAGCGTGAACAAGCCATTTAGGAAATCGCCAAGATGGTCAGGATTAGCAAAGAACATCAGATCCTTCAGCACTCGATCGGGACTGGCTTGGCCGATCGTCCACAGGATTCCTGCGGCCGCCCCTCGGACCGTGGGCGGTTTGTGAGCGTCCGCTTGGATTCGCGTTAATACGCTCGCAAATTCGTTTTCGGCCAGCTCCAGCACATCGCCGACGCGCCGATACGCCTCCAACATCGCTTGCATGCCTCGCAAAATCGAGCCATCTGCTGGTGTTTGCTTTCCGATCGATTCGAGCAACCACAGCGATCGTGAAAACGATTGACGAACCAGATTCTGCAGCTGCGGCAGTCGTGTCGTCCCGAAGGCTTCGTCAAAACAAAACACGTATAACAAATGTCCGAGCGTTTGGGCGACTCCGACAAAGCGAGGTTCCGATGCAATCAGACGCTCAAGGGATTCGAGCAGCGGTTTCGATAGCGACTCGACGCCACACTGAGATGCCTTGACTAACAATTCCGCTGCCTTCGCGGCGTCACGCTGCTGGCGGTTGGACTGTTCGGTTAAGCATGCCGCAACCGCCTCGGCGATCGTGGTGCCGTAGCGAGACGCTTCGATACAGGACGATTCAAACTCGGGAGTCCATCTCCGGTTCCACTTTTCCCAGAGCCTCTCTAGTTCGTCGCGGGCGAGAAAATCGGTTCCACCGTCGCGCCGAAACCCCTTGATCTCCAGCACGCTCAGTTGGTGTAGCAGCCGACTTTTTCGTACATCGGCGGCATCCAAAAGATCCAGTTCGATTGATTCACTTCGCCGCGTCGGTTCGAGTCCGAGCATTTCGAGTTGGTGTTGAATTTCGCGAACCAGCGGGGGAATGCGAATCCCGCTTGCCAACCGCCCACGCTGGTCACCACGCAGCACGGCATGCACGGCATCGATGAAGGGTGATTCGCAATCGTATTCCAATTCGTCTTTGATCAACGATGACGTGACCGCGTCGATCAGGTCTCGTCGCCACACATGTTGCCGCCCGCGAAGTGCCGCTAACGCCCGAGCCGACGTTTCAACTGCGATCAGGTCCGCGGTGCTGAGCGTTTGTTTGCGGTGACGCAGCGCTGTGACCAATTCGGTCAACAGCGGTTGGTGATCAAAGGTTTTGTCTTGATTTCGTTGCGACCATGCATGGTGGTAAAACCCCGGACTCGGCATACCTGCGTTGTAGCCGGTCAAATTGTCGAGCCGTTCGTACGAATACGTCGTCAGTGCGACTCCACGATCGACAATCGCGGCGATCACCGACTGCGACGCTTTGCTGGGCTGTGGATCGTCGATCCCCGCACAAGCGTAGCCTTCGTTTCGAGCCAGCAACGCACTGCTGTGAAATCCGCCGGTCACGACCAACGTCTTGCCGCTCGTTTGCTTTGACGTTTTGGCAATTTGCTCAGCCATGAACGCTTCGCGTCGGCGGTCGCTAACACTGACGCTGGGTTCCCAAGTGCGGATGTTCCAGCACAACGAATGGGTGCGACGCAAATAATCGGCGAGTTCAAGCTTCGCATGCGATTCGATCAGCCGGTCCCACAGATCATCAAAATCTTCGACTTGCAGCCGCTCGCACAATGCGTTGACATAACGTCCACGACGAAGTTCCGCGTCGGCATAACGATGCGAGGCACGTTCATCCCCGGCACTCTCGGACCACGGCAGATCGATAAAACGCACCTCGGCATCGATACGATGCCCGTGTTGAATCGCGACCCATTCCGGCGAATATTCGCAAAACGGATAATAGACGCCCTGATGAATCAGTTCGGTTTCCGCTTGACTGTCCCCCGCTGGCACGCCCGCTCGAAAGTAGCTGTAGATCGCGATCGGCAATTGGTGCTCGAGCAAGAGTTCGCCGAGATGCTTGTTGTAGTCGCTGGGGCCTTCGATCAGCACCGCAGTCGGTTTGAGCGACTCGATCAGCTGAGCGATCAACATCGCGCAGGTTGGGCTGTGGTGCCGCACGGGGAAATAGACCACGTCCGCTGTGGTGTCACACAGCCGATCGATCAGCGGTTGATCATCCGGTGCTGGATCACGTTCGGGCATCCGAGGTTATCTTCTTTTCAAAAATCCGGTTGCGATTTTTCGAGGACACATCTTCGCTAAGGACCGTTGGAACATTAAATGGTGGCATCACTCGTAGCGGAAGTCGTCAAGACTTTCGTGAATCCTCAAACCGGTCGAAACTCTTGACGAGTTCCGCTACGTCAGTAAGTGTTCAAAACTCAAGTCAGTTCATCACGAGCATCATAGAACTCTTTCCAGCGACCTTGTTTCCTCTTTTTGATCACGTGGTCAAAATAGTGCCGGACTTTTTTGAGATCGTCGGGATTGTCCTTCAGTACGCTGCCCACCAAATGGCGTACCAAATGAGTCGGCTCGATTTGGCCGTCGGCGTAATAGTACGCATGCACGCCCGCGGCATAGGCGGTGCCGACCGCTTCGGCGGTACTAAGCACGGTGGTCGGTGGATCGATGCCTTGACCGTCGATCGTTTTGCCCTGGCGGAGTTCGCGAAACGTCGTGACCAACAACTCGGTTAAATCTTGATCGATCGTGACGGGGACTTGGGATCGGTCGAGGTTGCGGTTGGTCTCTCGCTGGACCAATTGCATTTCTTCGGCAATGTCTGCAATCGGATGCACCGTTTCAAAATTGAATCGCCGCTTTAGCGCCGCACTCATCTCGTTGACCCCGCGGTCACGCGTGTTTGCGGTTGCAATCACATTGAAACCGGACTGAGCATAGAGACTGCGGCTTTGTTCGGGCAATTCGGGAATCGCCATCACGCGATCGCTGAGCACCGACAACAGGACGTCTTGAATTTCCAAGGCACAACGTGTGATCTCTTCAAAACGGACCAATTTGCCGTGCGTCATCCCTAGGTACAGCGGCGCGGGAACAAGCGAGTTCTCGCACGGTCCTTCGGCGACCAGCAACGCGTAGTTCCACGAATAGCGGATGTTGTCTTCGGTGGTGCCCGCACTGCCTTGGATCGTCAGCGTCGAATCGCCACTGATCGCGGCCGTCAACAGTTCGCTCAAATAGCTTTTCGCTGTGCCAGGTTCTCCAATCAACATCAGACCGCGGTTGGTGGCCAGCGAGACGATACATCGTTCCAAGAATGCTCGCCGGCCGACAAACTTGGGTGGCTTGCCTTGTTGAGCGTCGCCCAAGACAAACGACAACACCGCCCGCGGCGACATTCGCCAACCCGGTGGTTTGGGATCGTCGGCAGTGGCGTTCGCCAACTCCGCGAGTTCGTCCGCAAACAGCACTTCCGCCGGAGGACGCTGCTGCGACTGCGACGCTGGGCTCAACTGCGATGCTGGGTTCGATTCGCTTGACGCCTTTCGTGAGACCACTTTTTTCTTAGCCATCGCTATTTTGCTTTCGATTTCAGCAGGTGAAGATCCGCCATGACTTCGCTGAGCACTATCGGTGAAACCTCACTTAGCTTCATCGGTTTTTCGCTACCCCAGCCGTATCCCGACGGAGCACGGATGCCTTTGCAAAAGTGAATCGACTCGGTCTTTAGCATCTCATCGGGATCAATGTACCCCATTCCCACGACGCCATCGTAATGGACGACCGCAGTGACATCCGCCGAAGGGAACTGTTTGGAATGCTCGTCAAAACATCCCCCATCCATTGCCACGCCTCGGACCCAGCCGAGTTTCTCCAGCGTGAACACCATCGTCGGGGCGGCCAAAGAGAGTCCCGCAAAGCGATCCAATTGCTTCGATTTTTCTTCGCCTTTTTCCAGGCTATAGACCTCGCGTCCGAGCTGCGGAAAGGGGGTGATGATTTCATAATCGCTCAGCACCTCGCCCCACGTGCTGCGTTCTGCGTCGGACAGATCCAGCGGATGCATAAGACCAATCTGAGCCGCTTTGTCGAGCGAGACCGCAGCGTCTTTGGCATCGGCATAGTCACGCTCTTCGGTGACGCGGAACAGTCCCGTGCGTTTTCCCTTGGCGTTAAAAGATCCCCAAACCAAT
>CAXBHV010000248.1:0-7700 GCA_963974855.1 uncultured Rhodopirellula sp.
GATTGCTGTTTCGGTAATAACCATGTCACGATCGGTATCCCGTGGATGCGAATACATCAATCCCTTTGTCCCGCCAGGAGCAAAGCCAGTGAACCCTCGGTTTTTGAGTTCGTAGCCGCACAATCCAAAGCGGTCGTAGTGAGGAAACACGGCGTTGCCCCTGATGTCAATGCGAATGCGGCCGACAAAAACAGGATCGTTTAAAACGGAATCCGGAATGGCACGCTGCTGTTGCAGATAGGGATGGCAGCCATTAATCGTCTTGGCCTTCATCCATGCGGCTAAGACGCGACCCGCATCGTGAACGGAGGGTTCCAAATCGGGGAGGAGGGGAGGGGGCTTGGCTGAGTCTTTGTGAATTGAATTGTGCCCATGCCAGCTTCTGAGCGTTTTTCGGACGTCGCCTAAAGTGCCGCGTTCTCGCGTCTGAACGAAATCAATAATGGATCCACTGTCGTTGCCATGCACATTGAAATAGACATAGTGTTTTGAGGCGTTGCGAGAGACCACCAATTTGTCGCCATTGGGGTGCTTCATCACAGCGCTGTGACGACTGGATTGCCGCCGAACCAGCTCAAAACCAACAGACGCAGCGTATTCGCGAAGATCAATCTGCGTCTTAAACTGCTCCAACTCTGCGTCCCGCGATGGCCTCATGATTCAAGCGTAGCGCGAGATTGCCAAGTTTGACAACGATTATTGCAAATCTTGAGTGAGATTTCTGGGGGCAATTGGAAAAAGGGTTTTTAAACGCAGGCACGACTTTACTGAAATACGACGATACTGCATTCAGTGGAAATTGGTTGGTCGTGATAGGGTGACCGAATCTGATCGCGAATTGCTTTGTGATCCGCTTGTCTGGCATAGAAACGGCACCGAGTTTCCACTGCGTCGACCACGCTTTATGACGTTGGGTCTGCAACGCTCTGCGGGGTCAAAACGGTCAAATTCTTATAACGTCGAAAGTGAGCATCGTTAAACGTGATCACCTCGACAATCTGATGCCGCTCCATCGCTGCGACCAATCGTGCATCGTGCGTTTGTTTTCCTTTGACCTCATAGTCTTTGATGTTTTCCTTTGACCTCATAGTCTTTGACGATTTCGAACCATCTTTCATAGATCCGCCGTTCATCACGCAGCAGGGCGAGTCGCCACGGAATAGAATTCGTACAAACACTGGGGAACAAGAATAATTTCGCGATTGGCACTACGAAGCGTAATGAGTGATTGCACCGCGACATCGTGATCAGGATCATCTTGTTTCACCGAACGAACAAGTACGTTGGTGTCACACAGAATCCGCATTAGCCGCGATCTGGATAGATGGATTCTCGGCTATCATCCACCGGATATCCCGTGGCAGCATGGGACGTAGCGATCGCCTTGAGTTCATTAATCCATTCGTCTGCACTGGCTGGCGAGACTGGTTCCACAGGCGCGTGTTTGGGTAAGCCATTTTCTCGAACCATGGCTGCAATGTAGTCGGCCACGCTATCGTAGGCACCCATCATCACAGCTTGCTTTGCGATCTGCTCGATGTCGGCGGGTATCTCAACTTGCATTTTCATCTCCTATCAGGTTCATTTTAGCATGGCAAAGCCGCGTATTTCAACGAAAATCGGAGGAGGGAACATTCACGCTCGCAAGCATCCAGTTCAATACACAGTAGACAACGCTTTGAGGCAATCGATGGCATGATTTTACGTCGATTCAGCTCAGGTGCTTCGAATGGTGCTTGATTCTGCCTCATTTTGTTTTCCTATTGCCAAAAGATCGAATGCGTCAGCAACAGCCATGTAATTCGAAGTCAGGATATTGCGGTGGGTGTTTTAAATTGTGTTTGAATAGGTGTTACGCGGACGCGAATCAGGTGCAAGGGATTGATTCTACGGTCAAATGACAATTGGTTGGTGTGTGAAGTGTCGTTCAAAGGTGTGTGAAGTGTCGTTACTTCGTGTGCAAAGTGGGAGTTAACCTACGGGTGTGTGTGCCAGACCGAAGCGGGTGTGTGAAGTGTCGTTTGAGGGTGTGTGAAAGATCGATTCGCTGCTCTAGGTGTGTGAAATGTCGTTTTTTCTTGACCAAGTGTGTGAAATGTCGTTTCAATAATGAATGACCGATTCTATTGCTCTGAAACAAGACAGGTCTCCGCTGCTACCGGATCGGCATCCGACACCGGATCTGTTCATCTGCGATATCGTGGACGCCGCGCCCAAAGGCGACATGGCAAGTATGGAGCATCCGATCTTTAGTTTGTCGACCAAGCCGGATATGCAGGTTCGGCGCTATGACCACAACCAGTCTTGGATTGAGATAAAACCATCAGCGGACGGTTTGGCGACGATCCACGACCGAGACATTCTGATCTACTGTATTAGTCAGCTAATGGCGGCGATGAACGAGGGCAGGGCGCTTTCCCAGCAAGTCCGGTTCAAGGGTGTCGAATTGCTGACGGCAACGAATCGGATGACGACGGGGCGGGGATATGAACTGCTCCGCTCTGCCCTGGAGCGACTGGCAGGAACGCGAATCAGCACCAACATTCTGACCGGTGATAAAGAAATCACGAGAGGCTTTGGGCTAATTGACAGTTATGAAATCGTCCGCGAGACACGCGATGGACGGATGCAGGAGGTTGAAGTCAAGCTTTCCGACTGGGTCTTTAATGCCATCCGCTCGCGTGAGGTGCTTACCCTTCATCGTGATTACTTTCGATTGCGTCGTCCTATTGAACGACGACTGTATGAAATCGGGCGAAAACATTGTGGGCGTAAGGCCGAGTGGCGAATCTCACTGGATCTATTGCGAAAAAAATGCGGTTCGAATTCCACTCTGAAAGAATTCAAGCGACTGGTTGGCAAGGTGATTGCCGACGATGAACGCAATAACCACATCCCGGATTACCGAATACGCATCGACGAGAGGATGGGCCACGACAGCGACATTGTGGTGTTTGAGAGTCGAGGTAGCATTCCGGCGATTGGGAAAGAGGGAAAAGGACTGACAGTACCACCGCTCGATCCCGATACCTACCATGATGCACGCATGGTGGCACCTGGCTGGGATGTCTACGAGCTTGAAAAAAGCTGGCGTGCTTGGCTGATCATGTCCGACTTTGAGGCTCCGCGAAACCACAATTCCGCGTTCATCGGCTTTTGCCGAAAGTGGTTTGAGAAACGGGGGAGGCCGTAAAGCAACGGGCTGCTTGGTGAAGCACCAAGTGATGCCCTATTGCGATTGCAATCTCAGATCTCCTGTAATTCCGTTGTACGCTGACATTTTGTAAAATCTCGCCAAACGGCAGATCTTGAGCCAATCGTTCTCTGCGACGGAGGAACGCCTGCTTTGCTCATCGCGTTTACATGGAATCAAGAGAATTTTCGTGTGTTCGCTCAATTTTTGACCAACACAGTGACGTACGAGTCGTTTCGGACAGAGCCACATTTAACCGAGTGTCGGAGGTTAAGTAATCAGTGAATTTTTGGTTTTGGAGGTAGGATGCTCCATTTTTTTATTGCGGATCGATCCGCAGTTTAGCGATGATGGCATCAAGTTCGCTCAAAAATAAATTGCATCTGTGATTCAAAAAGGTTATCAATGAGTTCTTCGTACCGACCTGACGAAAGCCAAACTCGACGGGTGTTTCACAAGCAGATTTTTGCGGGCCTACTTGGCCTTACTTTTCCATTTCCAGACAAACCCTTGTTTGCACGCAACGTCTTCAGCGCTGGCCGACTGAGTGACGATCAGGTTACACGCTTCGGTCTAACGCTGAGAAATTCCGATGACTTGGCCCTCATGGCGGGGCTACCATTCAGCGGTGTCTATTGTCATTGTTGGTGCGGGAACGCTTGTCAGTTTCGGCAATCCAGCCGAGCTGCGCTGGCGATTGCCCAGCAGTGTGGGGAGCTCCTGAACACAAAGGCTCCGGTCAAAAGCCTAGCTGAGTTGATGCGTCAATTTTTTGGTCATTCTGAGCTCAGAGCGGACAGTTCTACATTCGTACTCGTAACCAAAGGGCATATTACCAATCGCCATGCTGTCAGTTTGCAGGGCATTACTTCCATACCGCGAGTGCCAGACGACGGTTTGCGTTTCACTGGAACGCGGGCCCCCAAACGAATGACTCTCGTTTTCGATGGAGCACATTCAAAATTCAACGTCTCGATAGACCGGTTCCCCTGGAGTTTTACACCACCTCCGAACAATCCCAATGCCGGGCTTTGCTTTCGTCACGTCCGCCGAGAATACATTGATCGTGCTGGACGATCATCGGGGGTGGACTTTATAAACCAATCCAGCCCTGCAGACGGGGCCACAAATGGACCTGATTTTGCGACTCTCAGACGTGGTGGATATTTCCCCAATACGGGACCATTGCGGGATTCATACAACGCGGAGGGTTACACCGATCTGTCCTCGATTCGCTTAGTGCGGACAGTCCATGCTTCATGCGGCCGGCCGCGGGTACACGAGATAGTGCTGGACATTAATTCTGGGCTGCTTCGCTCAGGTCCTATCCTAATGGCCGATAATCCCGACGAGGTACTATCGGTTTTGACATTGAACCGTCCTCTTGAACGATTCCTTGATCAAAATCGTGGTGTGATCAGTATGCTGGAAGACCAAATTGGCTGAAAGAAATGATCCAGCCTCAAAGGCTGTCACCGCGATACCGGCAAGTAGACCGGCGGACCCGTTTCTTCAAGAGCCCGTTGCCTATGACGTGTTTTTTGATCCCTTGGCGGCTGCCTTCGAGATGGTGCCGGTGCAAGAGGATGCTTTGGCTTGGCCGGAGGAAGGTGAAGTCTATTTGCGGGAGGCTTTGCGAGAGACGTTTTGGCATTATCGCGATCGCGCAGCATGGTTGGTCGGTGTCGGTCGATTGCAGATTTCAGGGATCAATTGCGTCATCGTGCGCGTGCAGCCATTCCCGGAAGGAACTGACGGACCAGCTGAGTACCTGACGAAATTGATCGGTCAGACATTAGACAGCATCGACGAACTTTCCACCGTCAAGATCGTAGCTCGATGCGAATCCGAATTACCAATTGGGATTGCCAAAACAGGAGCTTGTTGGGTCGGTCTAACAAAGTTTGAGCGACCGTTTCATCGTCTGATCGATTTGGACAGGCTGAATCCCTATCGGCCCGGCTCAATCAATTTTTCGCGGAAAGACAAGGTAACGACGCTTGCTAAGCGAGCTACGCAGTACGTCAGCCGAGCTGTCTCGGAACTTTACGAAGATGTAACACGGCCATCTGAAGACATCTGGAATACGGCCCGGCATTTATTGGAGAGTAAGGAGGGAGTTGACAGAGCAATCAAAGGCGTGGCAACCTCGGAAGGGGGGACGCTATTGCCAGAGGTAGGTACACATGCAGAGATCGAGGCCATTCGACAAGGGTTCAATGACTTGGCGACACTTTCGGTTGAAAGTCGCCGCTCAGCTCTTGCTGAACAGGGGCTCCCTTTCTTAGCCACCATGGAAGCGGATGTGAGGGCGGCCCGCGAGATTCTGTTTCACACGCGTGTCTTTGGCAAGCTTGATGCAAGCCCAACCCTAACGAAAGCGAGGAAATGGCTAAAGTCTAAGTACAATGCCCAACTGTCTGATGAAGAGAAGCAGATTACCGCTTGGACACTTCAGTGGCTTCGAGACAAGCATGGGATCAAGTCAAAATTTGAAAGTGTCAGCGGGCGCATTGAGTGTAAAGTCGACACGAAATACCGAAATGATACTGGTAAAAGGCGATTTCGCATTCGAGGAATTGGCGAAAGCAACGACGCGATTTCGTCTCCCGAATTTCTTCCCGAAACGCTCAAGCTAGAAAAGTAATTCAGTGACATTGTGGGTTAAGGGCCTGGACCACAGGACCCTAGGGTCCTAGAGTTTGGTTGTAACGATGGACGTTCGGGAACGACGATTCAGCCGCCACAGATCAGGGCGGCATCCGACTCGGAAGCCCTGATATCACCAACCAGTGCCGCAAAAGTCTGAAAGAAGTAATCGCTCAAATTGAGTTCCGCCGCATTGGTGAAGCTTGATCCACGAACGTCGATTTGCTTCGAACGATCACGTCAGTTTCGCGGTGATGTGTAGTCACCGCATGTGTCTTGCTTGTACTTCATCTTTGAAAGGAGAAGTCTATGTGTCTTTACCCGTTGCTCGCGGCTGGTACCGCATCGGAATCCAGCAATGGCGATGCCGTACTTGGATTTTTGTTGATTGCGGGAATCGTGTGGTTCATCTGCGCCGTCTGCAAGACGAAACCGAAAGGCTGGGACATCCGCACCGAAACGAGAGGTTCGATTAAGCCTCGTCGATAGACGGCGCGAAACCAACCTTCCCCATTCTTTTCCTTTAAGGCGGCGGTCGCAAGACGAAACGACCGCCGCCATTTTTTGGAGTATCTCGTGAAACAAATCACATGTCCTTCATTGGCAATGCGAGAGCAGGTCAAGCTGGCCGGTTGGTTTTGGATCATTCTGCTGATCTTCGTCGCCGTCTTCTTGCACTGGCTCTTGATCTTGATTTTCTTAGCGCTGTGGTTACTCATCGAACTCATCGTTTCCTGGTGGGCAATTCGCCAGCTAATGAATGTTCGTCGATGAACCATGGTTTCGAATTACGACGGCCGGTAGGACTCGGTTCCGAAAGCCAACCGCTAAATGAGTATTATCCCATCCACCGTAAAGGTCTCAACGATGACCAACCCATACGAATTGATAAAACAGGGGCGACCGAATAACGATGTCATTCACGCGGCAGCGATGCTGAGCAAGTTTGAACTGAGCAAGATCGCCGCTGAGGTCGCAGACAACGATATTTACATCATCGGCGATTACGTCTGTGACAATTGCCAAAAATCTGGCGTCCAGAAAACGTTGATTTTTGGTTGCTTGCTGGAACTGTTTGCGTCGGCCAGTCGTGAAGAGCAAAACCCAGACATTCTTGCGGAGATGTACGAGCGGCTGGGGATCAAACGCTCGTATGCATTTGAATGCCGGGCGGTCTGGCGTTGCTTTGGGTCGCCGCTGACAAAGCAACCAAATGTTGCGGCCCGGTTCCTCGCCGCGAGCCTAAAGATCCTTTCCCAGGAGTCGACACCCGAAGCCGCTCGCGCCGAAGCGGTTGAGCGTGCTGCTAAAGGCGAGCTCATCAATATCGCCGTCGCCAAGGCGATCCGGCAGAAGCACGCCGCTCCAAAACCCAAGCCGGAAAAAGAAATGAGTCCGCAACCGGTCAAACCCAACAAGATCGTCGAGATTGCCAAGAAACTCTCTGGCGTCGTGAAAGTTTATACCGGTCGATTGATTCAGGTAACGCTCAAACCCACGGCCGCTGGCGATGCGGACAATATCGACGCATTAATTCGTGATTTAGAAGATGCCATCACACAGCTTCGTCAACGACGTATTCAAGAAGCCCGGTCGCGTGAAGCCGCAGCGAGAGGAACGCATTGTGTTTGAACGCATGGGAAGTTTTGACGAAGTATTTGCCGATCCAGAATCGGGCGGCGGAGGATCGAAGAGTCGGCCGCTTCGCCGCCGCAAAAACCTCCGTGAGTGGTTGGTATTTACTGCTGCAAATCTGGTGGTGATGCCTGTGATTTGCATGCTATACGCAACGGTGGTTGCCGAGGGCTTGAGGCTGCTAATGCCTGTATTTCAACTGCGGCTCTACAAACTGGCGATT
>CAXBHV010000249.1:0-7636 GCA_963974855.1 uncultured Rhodopirellula sp.
GGTATCTTCGCGAACACGATTCAGATCCAGCCGACGGCGTGGCAATTGGACGAGGAAACGAGGTCCGAAGTGGACCGCTTGTTCGAGCGAATGCAGGCGGCATTGTAAATGGCCGTTGCCCCCACCACAATTCGCTATCGCACGCTGACTTGGTTGACGCTTGCCGCAGCACTCGCCTACCTGTGCCGCAACGCCGTCGGTGTGGCCGAGAGCACGGTTCGCGAAGACCTCGGGTTCACGCTCGAGCAATCGGGTTGGTTCATGGGAGCGTTCTTTTGGACCTATTCGCTTTTCCAAGTCCCCAGTGGTTGGTTGGCCGAGAGGTGGGGCACACGAATCACGCTCAGCTTGTTTGCGTTCGCGTGGTCCGTTGCCACGTTTGGAATTGGCGTTGCACCGGGGTTTGGGCTGCTGATCGTGGCTCAATTAGTGATGGGAGTGGCACAGGCAGGCATTTTCCCTGCATCGTGCAATTCAATCGGTCACTGGATGCCGCTGGGCCAGCGTTCGCTGAGCTGTGGAATTTTGGCGGCGGGGATGCAAGGAGGCGCAATCCTAGCCAGCGGTCTGACAGGTTTACTGATCGCCCCGTTGGGTTGGCGTTGGGTGTTCGTGGGGTTTGCCGTGCCTGGCATCTTGTGGACGATCGGGTTCTATCTGAGATTCCGCAACGATCCCAGCCAAGATTCGCGAGTCAACGATTCCGAATTAGCATTGATCCAAGCGGCACGCTCCCCCGCGATCGATCCGGCAGTCGCGAACCCAATCAGCGAGTGGCGTGAGCTTCTGAGCATCGCCCGTTCACCCGTGATGTTTTGGCTGTGTGGACAACAGATCTGTCGCGGATCGGGGTACATGTTTTTCGCGAGCTGGTTTCCGACGTTTTTGCAAGAGACACGAGGCGTGTCGGTAGCAGAATCAGGTTACCTGCAAGGTCTGGTGTTGGCCGGGACGTTAACCGGCAGCATCTTTGGTGGCACACTGGTGGATTGGATCTGGCGCCGCACGGGCAGCCTACGACTGAGCCGCAGCGGAGTTGGGGCGACATTCCTGGCGGCCTGTGCGTTACTGATCGTCGCCGCGTGGTTTGTGCAAAGTGCAGTGTTGGCGGTCGCGCTATTATCACTGGGATCGTTCCTGGCAGCACTCGCAGGCCCGTGTGCGTTTGCCGCGACGATCGACATTGGCGGCCCCCGGGTCCCACAAGTGTTTGGACTGATGAACATGGTCGGCAACCTCGCCGCAGCGGCCTGCCCAATCCTGGTGGGCTGGTTGTTCCAGTGGACATCGAACTGGAATTTGGTGCTGCTAATGTTTGCTGGTGTTTACCTAGTCGGGGCAATTTGCTGGGTTTTTGTGAACCCTCAAAAACAAATTGACGGCGTCTAAGACCGACTCTCACCATGCAAAACATTTGTCTGCTTTGCGAGAGCCAGTTGGGTTGGCCGAACCATTGTGACAATGGTTCCACAATAGGGAACGTGTGCGCAGACGTGGAGGGGCACTATGCCCCCGCCCGGTTTAAATCTATCGATTTCGGCAGCCTTAAAATGAAACGGCGGCAGATTCGAGACCGTTCGCGATTTTCGCTTTCGAAACCGGTTATCTTGGGATGCTGCGAGAACCAAAACATCGCCGTTCATGCTAAAACGTATCGCAAACCAAGCGAACAACAGAAGTCTCGTTTCAAGTAGGGCCGGTTCCCACCGGCCGTTCTTGACGGCGCGATGGACGCGGCCTGTAGGAACCGGCCCTACTTGCTGTTCGGCGATTCACGAAAGTCTTGACGACTTCCGCTACGAGTCATCCCGCCACATAATTTTAGCTCAATCAACCACAGGTGTCTCAGAACCTTCATGGCAACACTCAATCCTTCTGCATCGACAAAGATTTTTCTGGCGACCTTGTTTGCGATTCCATTGATCGCCGCGTCCGCTTTGGCTGGCCAGTGGTCTGTGCCGCTCTCGGGGAATACCTTCCGCAGTTCGCCCGCTGCAGGCGGCGCTGTCTTTAATCGAGACGGCACGCTGCGGTTTACCGATGCAAACGAAGTTCACAGCGTCTACTTTCACGTGAATCGCCCCGGCAACCTCAAGCTAGGTGCCGCAGGCCGTGCGACCAATGGCAACGCCACGATCGAAGCCCAAGTGGGCGAGACAACATTCACGGCGCAACTGCAGGACGAACCTGCACGCGTTCACCCTCTGGGTGAGATCAAAGTCGACGGCCCGGGTTATGTCGAGGTGCAACTCAAATGCACCCAGCGAGACGAAGCCGCGAAGATCGAGCTTAGTGAATTGTGGGTCAGCAGCAGTGATCAGGATTTATCGCTCGACTTTGTCAAAAGCAACGACGGCAACATGTTTTATTGGGGTCGCCGTGGCCCCTCGGTGCACCTGAGTTATCAGTTGCCCAAGGATGCAAAGCTGACGTACGCGTACAGTGAAATCACGGTACCCGTCGGCCAAGACCCGATCGGTTCGTACTTCATGGCCAACGGGTTTAGCGAAGGCTACTTTGGTTTTCAAGTCAACAGTGAAACGCAGCGCCGCGTCCTTTTCTCGGTCTGGAGTCCATTTCACACCGACAACCCCAACGTGATTCCGGAATCGGATCGTGTGTTGACGACCGCCAAGGGCGAAGGAGTGAGTGCACAAGATTTCGGCAACGAGGGCTCAGGCGGGCAAAGCTATTTGGTTTACCCGTGGAAGGCCGGATCGACTTATCGTTTTTTGACCGAGGTCAAACCTGATGGCAACGGAAACACGCAGTACACATCATGGTTCGGCGACAAAGACAAGAACGAGTGGCGACTGATCGCCAGTTTTCGTCGTCCCAAGACGGACAAGCATCTAACGGGTTTCCATTCGTTCCTTGAAAACTTTGCTCCGGACACAGGAAATCTCCAGCGAACGGCGAACTATTCCAACCAATGGGTTCAAGACGTCGAGGGCGAGTGGCATGAGATCACACGAGCGAAATTCACGGGCGACAATACAGCACGAGGCCGCCATCGACTCGATTTCGCAGGCGGCAACGAGCAACAGCATTTCTTTCTGCGGAACTGCGGTTTCTTTAACGCGAACGTCAAGCTCGACCAAGTTTTTGAGCGTACTTCCACCGCCAACCAGCAACCGAAAATCGATTTCGCTGGCCTCCCACGAGGTTAACAGAAACGACGCCCTAGCACAGGCAACGGCCAGTGAATGTGGGATAGGCTTCCAGGCTCGTCATCAGCATCCCCTCCCGCCCTCCATTCCTTCTTGCCCTACGATTTCACCTCCCCAACCGCATTGCGGTAGGGGAGGTCGGATGGAGCCTTTTCAGCGACATCCGGGTGGGGGCTGTCTCCGGCTCGCTCGCACGTCACCACCTGTCACCTCTCCCGGCGCAGCAGGGAGAGGTCGAGCAGAGCCTTTAGCGATTGCTCGGGTGAGGGTCTGTCTCCAGCTTACTTGCACGTCACATCGACTTCGCTTCCCCACCCGCCTCAACGTCGCTGCAATCGTTATCGGTCGCAGCGTGAAATGCACGCCAAGATCACCAACAACTAGTCCCGACAGGGACGGTATGCTGGAGCCCACGGCGTAAGCCGTGGCCAACGGAACGAACCAAGATCAGAAGCCCCGGGAGGGACGACAGGAAAAACTCTTTCAAAGACCGTTCCCGTAGTGGATCTTGCTAAAGATCCCGCAGCACGACGCTCTTCACCTAATGCCAATTTTCCCTTTTGAATCTCCGCCACCCCATATCACAGCATGCGATATTCACATCCGACGCAAACGCAGGTTGCGCGGTCTATTTGAACAGGAGGGAACAGAGGAAACAGAGCCTCAAGTCACCTCTTCTCCGTTCTCTCGCTTTTCTCCTGTTCAATGATTTTTTCTTTGTCAATCATCCCATGCATCTCACTTGGCTCCAGCCCGACAACCACACGCCACTCACCCGCAGCAGCAGCAACATTTTTCCGAACAATTTGCTTGCAACCTCACATCGCATCGCCAATAATCCGTTTCCGACGATAGCGGTGGTAATCGGACGCGATGTCACCCAAGTGACCGAAGGTCCACGTAGCCTAGGCTTCCAGTCTAGGACTAGGGTGCACGCCAATTGTTGTGGGATAGGCATCCTGCCTGTCATCAAGCGCCCCCTCATCAATTGTCAACTTAAGCATCTCAATCGTTCTTACCGAGCCCACTCCGCTTCACCCGCAAGCTCAATGCGCACTCCAGACCAAAACATTGCAGCGGCGATTCGGTAGTACCAACATGCGATGGACACGAAGTGTCAGCTAAGCAAACAAAGCATCTCGGACGTCCCACCGTGTCATGGGGTCCAGAGTGAGAACAACATTGACACTCGTCCTATAGCGGTCGAGAATAGCGATCGCGGTCGCCCGCTCCAGTGAGGCGGCACACCGTGAGAACAAGTCGAAAAACCGGTGAGCCCCCCCAAAACGACTTGTTCTTACCCTGACCCACCGTCGAAACATAAGTTACCCGACTTAAATTCAAATGCTCAAATCGTTGCTCGGGACTCAGGCCCTCAACGATACACGGTGTTCTTTCTGTTCCGCACACCACCTCGACTGCAGTCCACTCATTGAGGCGACACACGACGTATTTATTTGCGCAAGCTGTGTCGAAGCTGCTGTGAAATCCGACCCACAGATGGTCGCGCCCAACGCCGTAAATAAAACGAACCCGTATTCGCCGCTTCCCCGCGCTACCTGTTCGTTTTGCGAGAAGTTACCACCAAATGGAATACACCTGGACTCGAACAAACGCGATGCTCGACACAGGAGAATCTCTTGCGGCACATCGATTACGCTGTGAAAAGCATCCAGCGCGCTTTGACGAAAGTCGAAAGCGATCGGTTTACTCCAGCATTTCTGTCATCGGAGATTTCTGACTACCTGATTGATCTCACTGTTCAATACCCGGAGGATGGCTCCGAATTCAGCAAGTTTGTGATCTCACTGCCCTATGACGCGATCGAAAACGAACTTACGAAACAAATGCTCCCAGAGAATCTCCGACAGAGGATTCTTGACTACCGAGTCGAACATGAAGCATTACAAATCAAGAAAGAAAACCACATCGTCGAGCACGGTTTCGACCAAGCTGCCAAATGCCGTGATCAACAGGATGACATTGTACAATCCATTCTGCTGCTCGGTAACATCGAAGATGCCCATAATGAACTGACGAGAATCAAGCATTCGCATGAATCACTCACATCCGCAACCAATCTGGCGTACTTCCTTTGCTCTGCTTTCACAATCGCAGGTAGTGGCTGCGTTATCGTCGCGTCACGCCTTCCACGCAATTTAAATCAATTAAACGGCGGGCAACCATCGCATTAACCGGAGCCGGGCTTGCAAGTTTTCACAGATGGAACGTCAACGTTCCCGGCCTGCTGAAGTGGGCCGTTATCCGACTGGCTTGCTGTGAACTTTGCCGCCAACAAAACCAAATGGTCAACACGCACTGCCTTGAAGCCCCGTGGAGCTTGTTTGACGATGTCCCTGCGATTCTCTCTGCAAGTGACTTTCAAACCGTCGAAAAACGCAGCGAATCGATCGTGAAGGGAGTCCGTCGATTTGATACAGCGGAGTTCGAGGTGGCCGACGAATCGACACATGTGACCGTCTGGCTTGAACGCCGTCTCGGGAACGAGGCGATGTCTATCATGGTAGTTCCTGGCGGAATACGATCCCCTCGCAACGACAATGAATCAAACCGGCTCGCTGAATGCATCGTCCATTTGCTGACCCAGCACGGTGCAATCGATACGATAGATGATGCTAGGTGATCAATCGGCTATGATCTTTCATGCGTATCCAAACCATCCGCCCGCCAAGAATTCCAACGCGGATAACCATCGCACTCACCGAAGTCGGACTTGCAGATTTGATCAAATCGCAGAATGATTAGGTGGCAGAAAAATTGGCGCTGATTTATCATTTTGCCTTACATCATTCTGCCAACAATTTTCTTCTTTGTTTTTGCGGCTACAAACAGTTTTGCCGGCGGTTGTTGCGCTCGCTATGATTGGATCAACCTCAACCGTCGCGGTTAGCGACAATTCCAATACTGCAAGCCGGGGCACCATGGGTTGCAACGAAGTCGGCAGTTTGAGCAATTTGGCCACCACAACGACCTCCGTGCCGACTCGCTGACCTCAAACGTTCTGCAATAGAGACAATAATCATGGTGAAACCTACCCACACAGTTCAAAATGCATGGCGGGACGGTGATGACGTAATATTCGATCGCTCAAAATTTGACTTTGGTGGACGCTGTATTTGGACTGACGAAATTACTGACCACGTCCAAAAGATCGATTTAGTTGAAAAAACCGTCAACTGGCGAGTCACGTTTGTGGGAGGCATTCGGCCAGACCCACCCAACCGTATCAGCGCCCGCATGCCCGTCGATAAGACTTGGTCGGGAGACCAATCGTTTGCAAAACGTATGGTGGCACGAAAGATCTTAATGTTTTCCGTTCCAACGCTAGTATTCGGGATTGCACTCGCTGCGTTTGCAATCGCAACTGACGACTCACCAAGGGGCGAGGTCGGGCCTCTCGTGCCGATTTCGCTTGTACTTTTCGCTCCCGGATTAATCGGCACTATTGCCGGCATTGCCTGGCCACACCTTGAAGAAACATCAGGATCAAAGTTTGTTGTTCCTGTTGAGGCAGTGACGGAGCAATTTGTTTGCGTGAGTGATGCACATCCGCAATTTCGAAGTTCGCTTCCCTCATGGGATCGCCCCTCAATTCGCCCAGATCACACCACCTTGTTAGCAGCGATGATCAAGGGAATCCCTATATTTTTGCTGCTAGCTGTATTCGCGGGTTTGCTCATCTATTTTGGATTGGGCCCCAAAACACGCTGATTGAAGACGAACCATGCGTTGGACCGCCGCGACGCATCAGACGTTTTGCAATGGAAACCGTATTGGCGTCGCTCGGTCAGCGCCAACGTTCCCCGATTGAAATGACCCCAAATCCCTACGCATCGCCATCTGGCGGCTCAGACCGTTCTGCTGATCGTCCGTGGCTTAGTCGATGCCCGGTTTGTGGATTGTCTTTCAGTTGGCAACGAAAGCTGCTCCTGCATTACCGGTGTACGGCCTGCAACAATCGCATTGGTTTTCGCCCCCGCCTTCGATACCTTGTTCCCTCGCTAGTGGTAGGTGCGATTCCAGCTTTGTATGTGTGGTTAGAAATCCGAGCAGATCCATTGCGATTAATGGATTTCGGTTACTGGCTTCTGGTTCCGGTAACGACATTGCATTTCGTACCTTGGTTTACCGGTCAGATGCTCGGGACGCCGACATTGTCCAGCGGCTGGCGATGGGCAAACACCGAACAATTATCGATAGCTCGCAACCAACATACTGAGAATAGCGGTTAACGATTGCAATGAACCAGAGGAAGTGTAACTGAATTCCATTGGAGCTCGGAAAACGACGCTGCTCCGACTACTGCCGAGATGATTGCAGAGTTCTCTGGTCTACAAAAGAAACGCAAAATTAGCTCGCCGGAATCCTATATAATTTCTTCGGTCGAGCGAACAAAAAGCGACTTCAAGGTGATCAAGACCGTCGACGCCGGCGATGACCGTCGA
>CAXBHV010000250.1:0-7625 GCA_963974855.1 uncultured Rhodopirellula sp.
CCGACCAGCAAACAGTGGTGATGCACTTCGCGGGCTTCGCCGGTTTCGATCACCAATCCGATTCGCGTTCGTTTGGCCTGCTTGACCAAGTGATGGTGAACCGCACCGACGGCCAGCAACGCACTCACAGGGACACGGTCATGGCTGATCTCGCGATCGCTCAACACGACCAATTGAATGCCTTGGTCAGCCGCTTCTTCGGCTTCCTTGGCGATCCGATCAAGCGTTGTCTGCAGTCCCGCCTTACCTTCGCTGCGGTCAAACGTGATGTCGATCACGCGACTGTGCCAGCCTTCGTAATTGATGTGCTTGAGCGCCGCAATTTCTTCGTTGGTCAAAATCGGGTGATCCACGAGCAAGCGATGGCAATGCTCGGGGCTGGCGTCCAACAAGTTTTGCTCGGGGCCAATGTAGCATTCCAACGACATGATCACTTCTTCACGGATCGAATCGATCGCAGGGTTGGTCACCTGAGCAAACAATTGCTTGAAGTAGTCGTAAATCATTCGCGGCTTGTCGCTCAAACAAGCCAACGCACTGTCGTTGCCCATCGAACCGACGGGGTCGCGAAGTTGTTCGACCAACGGACGCAACATGAAGTTGATCGTTTCAATCGTATAGCCGAACGCTTGCATCCGCGGCAGCAGCGTTTTGCTGTCGAAACCATGCGCTTCCGACTCAGGGTGCAAATCCGACAAACGAATACGGTTTTCTTTCAGCCAATCACCATACGGCATCTTCTTGGCAAATGAACTCTTGAGTTCTTCGTCGGGGATCAAACGGCCTTCGGCAAAGTCGACCAAGAACATCTTGCCCGGCTGCAGACGGCCTTTCTCTTTGACGATCGCAGGATCCACCGGCAACACACCGACTTCGCTGGCCATGATGACGCGGTCATCATGCGTGATGTAATAACGGCTTGGTCGCAGCCCGTTGCGGTCCAGCGTCGCACCGATGTAATGACCATCGGTAAACGCGATCGATGCAGGGCCGTCCCAAGGTTCCATCAAACACGAGAAGTACTCGTAGAAGGCACGCTTGTCTTCGGGCATCGTTTCATGTTTTTGCCATGCTTCGGGGACCATCATCATGATCGCCTCTTGCAGCGTGCGGCCGTTCATCAGCAAGAATTCGAGCACGTTGTCGAAGGTTCCCGAGTCGCTGCAGTGCGGTTCGACCACCGGGAACAACTTGCTCAGATCGTCACCGAACAATTCGCTCTTGGCCGATCCTTGACGAGCACGCATCCAGTTCGAGTTGCCGCGAAGCGTATTGATTTCGCCGTTGTGGCTCATAAAACGCAGCGGTTGAGCACGGTCCCAGCTGGGGAACGTGTTGGTCGAAAACCGACTGTGGACCATCGCCAAGTGGGTTTCAAAATCTTCGTCTTGCAAGTCGGGGTAATACGGCAGCACCTGTGCCGGAGTGAGCATTCCCTTGTAAATGATCACTTTTGTGCTCAGCGAACAGATGTAAAACATCATCGCTTGCTTGAGCGACTTGTCGGCGCGAAGCTTGCTGGCTTGCTTGTGAATCATGTACAGTTTGCGGTCAAACGCATCATCGCTAATCCCATCGCTGGCGGCGACGAACAATTGCTCGACAACCGGTTCGCTGCGACGCGCGGTGGGGCCGACATCTGCCACGTCAGTCATCTGCGGCACGACACGCCAACCGATCAGTTTTTGACCCACTTCGGCAATCAACTTTTCAACGGTTTCTTTACATTGCTTTCGCTCGGCTGCGTCCTTGGGCAAGAACACCAACCCGGCTGCGAATTGGCCCGCCGCAGGCAGATCGACGCCGAGGTCACGCTTGGCAACTTTCTTCAAAAAGGCGTGCGGCAATCCGCACATGATGCCCGAGCCGTCGCCGGTGTTCGGTTCACATCCACATGCACCGCGATGGTCCATCGCTTGCAAGATTTGGTCCGCATCCAAGACAATTTGGTGGCTCGGTTTGCCCTTGATGTGCGCGATGAAGCCCACGCCACACGAATCCTTTTCGTGGCTAGGGTCGTACAAGCCTTGCGCTGGTGGCAGATGGAATTCGGCAACCGATTTAGGAGCCGTTTGCGGTTCTTGGTTCAGTTGATTCAGAGCCGGGTTATTGTTTTCGGGTTGAGGAGTCATTTTCAGTCTTTCCATTTCGCTAGTAAAAATTTGGATGAGGCGTCCGAGTTACACCGTGATTTCCCGGTGCCGCGGGCGAAACCCATCGACTAATTCGATGGGTTTTGCTACTCGGGCGTATCAAGCGACAACCGATGTGCCAGTCCTGGCGTCGGTTGCTGAGTTTTCCACGGCATGCTTCCCGCTGCCGGATTTGCGTTTTCCCGTCTCAACCCTGCGACCAAGCAGAAGCGAAGTGTATTCACTTGCCGCTTTGCTCAGTTGTCCTCGTCGACGAAAAATAATTCCAAGCGGGCGTGTCATCCGGAGCCCGCGACAAGCTACTACTTTTAAGGATCCGTTGGCCGTTTCACGACGTACCGCAGCTTCGGGGACAATCCCCACGCCACGACTTGCCTGAATCGCACGGATCAATGAATCGGCGTTGTCGAATTCCATTCGAGTGTCGACCGATACGCCTGCCTTTAAAAGGTATTGATCAATCTCTTTTCGCAGTGTCAAACCGCGATCAAAGCCAATCAGAGCGATGCCTTCAAGGGCATTGAGAGAGAGGTTGGTTTGCGATGCGAATGGATGCTCCGACGAGCACACCAATCGCATCGGCTCCTGCTGCCACATCACGCTTTGCAATGTCTTGTTGTTGCGTGGAAAGCTGACCAAGCCAAAGTCGACCTCGCCGTCGGTCGTCATCTCGACGACCTTTTCGACCGAGCCAAACTCGAGCTTGACGTCCACTTCGGGGTGAAGCGCCGCGAACTCTTCGCTGGCCTCGGGCAGGTAACTGAGTCCCACCGAATAGATCGTACCAATCTTCAATTGGCCACTCAGCTTGCCGCCGATGGAAACGACTTCCGTTTCCAACCGCTGCAACTGACGCAGGATATCGCGAAGTCCGCGGACGTAGGTTTGACCAGCGGCAGTCAACACAAGCGGTCGCTTCGAGCGATCAATCAACTGCACATGTAACGAATCTTCAAGCTGTTGCATCGCCTGGCTGACGGCACTCTGAGTCAAATCGTGCTCGGCCGCAGCTTTAGAAAAGCTGCGTTCGTCGGCAACGCTACAGAACAACTCGAGATTTCGGACGTGCAATATTCGATTCGTGCTAAATAAGTTTTCCTAATAGTGTGGCTTCCTTGTGGCAGCCGATTTAATGCAAGGTAGATCGCTGACTGGCATTCGTCAAGACTGTCCCCTACTTCCGTCGCTGTGTGGTAGCCGCGCAAGCCCTTATTGCCCCGGCGATTGTCGCCAGCGAGCGTAGCGGACGGGAATCAGATAGGTGTAGACAATGGTTAGTATTCCTCCGCTAAGGAGCGACCAGGGCATCCATTCTTTCGGCCGGAACACCTTGGATGAGTTTGCGGGTGCCCCCGTGGGGTCGACAAAGCTGACTGCTTTCGCCGATTCGCCCTGGTAGATCGTAGCCGAATCGATAAACAGAAATTCAAGGCCGACGATGACCGCCATGATCCCAAGTGCGATGAATACTGAACGCCACATAACCACTCTGTCCATTTGAGAGGAATCGAAGTACATCGAACCTTTTCGGCATCCGCGAGCGGCGGGCATCAATGATATCAAAGCCGACTCTACAACACTCCCATCCGGAAAGCTTTCCCAGAGAGCGGGCTAAAAGAAAAAGCAGACGTGGGGGACGCACGATATACTCGAATCCACTGTCCCACATCCCTTTTCATAAGAGAGTATTTCTATGGATCGTCGCGACTTTGGAAAGCAGACGCTGCAATCACTGCTGACGTTTTCGTTGCTAGAGACGATTCTCTCTGGCGATGCTTTTGCCGCGGATGTGATTGCCATTAAGATCAAACCGATTGCAGCGAAGTGGCTCGCAGAGGTGAACCAAATCAGTACCGAGCTGAAAGGTCAAAAACTCACGCAGCTTGATTGGCAGCAGCAGGTGGAGCAGTTGTTTAGTCAAGTCGAAGTGAGCGAGTTCTTGAGTTATGTCGATTTCCCAAAGCTCACCGCCAACTTGGCATTTCGCGAGCGTGGTGAACGCTCATTTCGTGCCACGTTTCCTGACGTCGAAGGCTTGCCTACGAAGTTTGTGTTCGGACATCAAATGTTTGCACTTCGTCAAGATCGCTCTGTTGTTCCGCATGGACACAACAATATGGCAACGGCGTTTCTGGTTTTGCAAGGCGAGTTCGCCGGCAAGCACTACGATCGAGTGGAAGATCACGACGATCACATGATTATCCGGCCCACGATCGATCGTAATTTTCAGGTCGGGCAATGCTCTACCGTTTCAGATCACAAAGATAACGTGCATTGGTTCAAGGCAACCAGCGAGACGGCTTATATCTTTAACATTCATGTTTTGAACGTGGACCCTGAGATTAAGAGGGCTGGTCGAGTTTATATTGATCCGTTCGGTGAGAAGCTTGCCGGTGGCAAGATTAAAGCGGCAAAGTTGAAGTCAAGCGAAGCCTTCAAGCGATTCGGCTAAAAAAATGTCGGAGGCTTTAGTTGGCTTGAGATTTCCAGTGGGCGGCTTGTAGAAAGAAGATGCCGTTGCTGGAGACGCGGTCGTAATCGAGTCTCTTGATGGCTCGCTGGAGCGTTTGTTGCTGTGATTCGGGAAGAGGGGCGTTCGCGACGAGTTGTGCCAACGCGGCTTCGCCACTTTCGCGAATGCAGTACCAAATAGTGCGATAGCTGCCCTCCGAGGAGATGCCTTCTCCCGTTCGCCAGTCCGTGCACAGTCGCGTCAGGTCGAGTTGCTTGGCTCGTTGCTCTGCTGCGGTAGCTCGTTCGGCACACCGCTGAGCCACCGTGGTCATGACCTCTTGCATCTGCTGTTTCAGTTGTGGATCGGGTTCCATGTGCCAAAGCAGGTCCAGTGAGATCTGCATCTGCAAAAACGCGTAAGTGGGTTGGCCGCTCTCGACATCAAACGATTGTTTCACTGCATCGGCAATATAGTGTCGCCACAACTCGCGATACGATTGCTTCCCCGTGATGTCCCACGCCGCCGCGTAGATCATCGGCAGCCGTGCGGCTTCATGCCCCTTTACGTTCCACATTCGGCTGATCCCTCGCGTGTCGCGACTCCCATCGGCGCGCAGCGAATCGTAATCGTTTTCGGCGGTCACATTACGAATCATGCGGTCGGCAATCGCGGAAAGAATCTGGCGGATCTCTTGCCGAGTTTCCTCGCTGCACAGCGGACTCTTCGCATAATGCCACAATCCGTGCACTGCATGGGTGTATTGGTCTCGCGACGAGTTCATGTAAATGCTCTTCAGGTCCTCGTGACACACGCCGCGGGCCAGAAAACCATTGGTTCCGTGTGCGGTCGCACACAACCGGATGCCCTGGAATATGTCGTAAGCCTGCTGCCGAAGTGATTCCTCCTTCGTCACGTCGTAGCGATCGATGATCATCGACAACATCACTCCGGCTGAGATCATGCAATCTTCCATCCCGGTGCCGTAGCCACATTCGTTAGGAAATTGCCGCTGAGTCTCCGCGGCCGTAGGCAAATGAGAAAGTCCGTTGCCGTCTTCGTAGCGAGTCAGATAGTCATAGAACAAATGAGTGTCTTCGCGATAGAACCGCGACCATGTCACATCCCAGGCTTGGTCAATGGGATTCGCCGGTTCCGCATCTGCGGCACCCGCGAAAGAGAGCACCAGGATAGTCAGTGCCAAAACGTTAGCGATGCGGAACGATGTCATGAGGCGAGGAGGGTTGGAGGAAAAAAGGTGTCGGAGGAAAAAAGGTGTCGGACACCTTTTTGGCAAGATAGGCGGTTTTAAGCTTCCGGCTTTATTTTGCGAGGGCGGCCGCGAGGCCGCATTGTTGATTCCAATTCAAACTTTCGTACCATCGATTCGACCCAGTTTTCGCTACCAAAGGGAACGCCTCGACGCATGCTCCAGTCGATCTGAGCTTGTTCTCTCTGGGAAAACTCCATTCGCACCCATTCGATCCAGTTCGAGCGACGAGGAATGGGCCAATCGCTTAGCATCGATTGATACACGGACGTTTGTCGTTTCCAGTGAAATAAGCTGTCCCACTTCCATTGATCTGGACTACTGCAAAGGTTTGCCGTGAACGCATTTCGCTCGACGTAGCGTGAGAGCGTTAGGAAGTGTTCGTCGGACTGCACAGGGAACGATTTGTAACGGCCTTGATAGAGATGTCCCATGCCGACGGTATCGTAGTGAGCATGGTACCGCTGGGTGTGGGTAAGAGTGACCCACTGGCCAAATCGTCCCATCTCACCGTCAACATTGGGACTGACGACAAAATGCCAATGATTGGGCATGATGCAGTAACTGAAAATCCGTATATCAAAGTTACTGACTGCTTCTGCCATCAGATTCTCAAACGCGTCGTAGTCTTCCTTCTTGTGGAAGATGGTGTGGCGCGAATTGGCTCGATTGAGCATGTGATAGATCTCGCCAGCCACGTCAGCCCGTTTCGGTCGTCCCATTTCGGCCTCCCTTGTTCCTGGCAAACTGAATTTTACCCGCAGCCAAGCTACCCAGTCAACCAAAAAGGTGTCCGACACCTTTTTTAGCGAAGCAGGATGTAGAGGGCGTTGGGGGGCAGTTTTAGGCTTAGGCCGTCGGCGTTCTTTTGAACTGGCAGATCGGCGGTGGCGATTCCGTTGGCGTCCAGCGACGTCGCTTGACGGAGCCGCACATTGGATAGGGTGAGTTCAGCGGAAGTGTTTTCGATGTTCCAGGGACTGCTGCCAAGATTGACGATTCGCTGTGACTTGCCGCCTTGGGCTGGCTCTGTTTTCCAGCCATGTGGCCGAGCGACGGTGCCTATTTGTAGTAACACCTGCTTGGATTCAGAGAGGTTCACGCCGTCCATCGAGACGGCTAACACGGTGGCGTAGTCGTTGTCGCACCGCAGCGTAAGCATATCGAGTTTGATTGTTCCTGCGCCCGCCAGATAGCCGGTTGCTCCTTGTGCCTTGGCCGTGTTGAGCGTGCAGTAACCGTCGCCGTAGTTCCAATTCAGTTCGCCCGTGATACTGCGGACGGTTTGTTTCTCAGTCTCGATTAGCGACGAGATATCGGCCAGTTGCGTTTCGCCGTCATCAAACGCGACTTCCACAGGAGCGGCTAGGTAGGCAAGCGAGGTGATCGTCCCTTGCCGAGCGGCTTCGGCGCTTGTTGCGAATCGCGACTGTATATCTCGATTCGGATCAAAGCCCGCTTCTTCGGGCAACCGTGGTGGTTTCCGATTGAAAACATCACTCAAGCTGCGACTTTCAACCAAGGCCGGTTTGCCCTGCCGGATGTAGCCTTGGCGAAACATCATCGCTGCGGCGGGAAACATTCCGATTTGGGCCGGCGTGGAAAGTTGCCACTTTTCCATCGGAGGACCGAAGCCGATTTGGTCGGTGGCGAACCAGTAGAAAATGTCGACTCCGGACATTGCACCATAAGCAGCCACCAAAAAGGGGCCTTCGGTTTGATAACGCAGCGGCGGCACCCAAGCACTTTC
>CAXBHV010000251.1:0-7603 GCA_963974855.1 uncultured Rhodopirellula sp.
GAGCCGATGAACCTGAATCGAAACGGAAGCAATCCGAGGTCGCTGCCAATCAACCGCCCAATGTATTGTTTATCGCTGTCGACGATCTGAATGATTGGGTGGGATGTCTGGGCGGAAATCCCGATGCCCAAACGCCCAACATGGACGACTTTGCCAAGCATAGCGTGCTGTTTCGCAATGCGCATTGCCAAGTCGCACTTTGCAATGCGTCACGCACCTCGGTGCTGACGGGAATGTATGCATCGACGACTGGGATCTATGGAAACAGTCTCAAGCGTGCCGGTTCGGTTTATCGTTCGGCGACGCAGATGCCGGCTTGGTTTCGGGATCATGGTTACCGAACGATGTGTATGGGCAAGATCTATCACAATGATCATGGCAAAAAGGCGTACTGGGATTCGGTGGGGCCAAAGACACTGCGATGGGGACCTGAGCCGCCCAATGGCAGGCAGTTTGCGGAGCGATTTGGCGATCGGGCAAAGGACACGTTGGCGTGGGCAGCACTCGACATCGAGCCGGGCGAAATGCCTGACGAGCAAGTTGCGGCCTGGGCGAAGACGCAATTGGATCAAAAACACGACAAGCCTTTCTTCCTTGCGATCGGGTTCTACAAGCCTCACACCCCGATGACCGCTCCGAAGCGATATTTTGACCAATTCGATCGTGAAAAACTGACGATGCCAGCCGTGCTCGAGAACGACTTGGATGATGTTCCGGAGATAGGACGGCGATGGGTACTCGACCGCGATGATTTGATTGCCGATGACGCAGTGGATCAGTACAGCCCCACGTATCGGCGTGAACTGGTACACGCCTATCACGCCTGTGTGGCGTTGACCGACGATTGCATCGGGCAAGTGCTGTCGCATCTGCGAGACAGCCGTTATGCGAATAACACCATTGTCGTGCTCTGGTCCGATCACGGTTGGCATCTCGGCGAAAAACAGCACTGGCGAAAATGGATGCCATGGGAAGAATCCACGCGTAGCTTTCTGGCGGTCCACGTGCCCGGAATGTCGGCCGATGGAAGCACCTGTGACCGCACGGTCGGACTGATCGACATTTTCCCAACGCTCGCCGAAGTTTGCGATATAGAGCCGCCGGCTCAGCTGCAAGGCCAAAGTTTTCGTCGGCTGTTAGTGAACCCCGATGACGCATGGGATCGACCTGCATTGACATCGACGACCGCGGGCAACCACACCGTTCGTTCAGAACGATGGCGTTACATTCGCTATCGCGATGGTTCCGAAGAACTCTACGACCACAGCAAAGATCCCAACGAGTGGAGTAATCTGGCCGATCACCCTGAATTGAAAGAAGTCAAAACCCAGCATGCTCAATGGATCGACACAATAACCGAAGGTGAAATTATCCAATGACAAATCCCAAATCCAGTCGCCGATTCTTTCACGTCGCGTCGCTATTGGTTGGCCTGCTTTGCCTTGGCGTGACAAGCCAAACCAAAGCCGATGCCGAAACACGGACTGCCGAGTCAACCCCTCCCAACGTGATCATGCTGATGAGCGACGATCAAGGCTGGGGGGATGTCGGATTCAATGGCAACGATGACATTCATACTCCGAATCTCGACTCGATGGCTGCCAGTGGCATGCGGATGGACCGCTTTTATGCCGCCGCGCCCCTCTGCTCGCCGACTCGTGGCAGTTGCTTGACGGGAAGGTATCCGTTTCGCTTTGGGATTCTCGCCGCTCACACCGCTGGGATGCGTGTGGGCGAAACAACGATTCCTGAATTGTTGAAAAAGAAAGGCTACCGAAGCGGCTTTTTTGGTAAATGGCATATTGGCTGGGTCAAACCCGACGACGTTGGCTCGCGTGGTTTTTACTCGCCACCATCGCACCACGGGTACGATCACTATTTTGCCACCACAAGCGCCGTGCCCACATGGAACCCAACGTTGACACCGGAGGGATGGGACAGTTGGGGGAACGAGCAAGGCAAACCATGGAAGGGAGGAATGCCCTATGTCCAAGATGGAAAGGAGGTGTCCGAAAATATGGCGGGCGATGATAGTCGTATCATCATGGACCGCGTGATCCCGTTCATCGAAGCCAGCAAGGACAAGCCGTTTTTAGCAACGGTTTGGTTTCACGCCCCACACGAACCGGTGGTCGCGGGTGAAGAATACAAGGAACGATACAAGAAATTTGGCAAGTCGCGTCAAAACTACTACGGCTGTATCACCGCGATGGACGAGCAGATTGGTCGCTTGCGTACCAAACTGCGTGAACTTGGCATCGAAAAACGGACGCTCGTCTTGTTCTGTAGCGACAACGGCCCTGCTGATGCTCTGGCCAAAAAGGGTGTTGCGTCGGCGGGCCCGTTTCATGGACACAAACACACGATGTACGAAGGCGGGTTGTTGGTTCCGGCCTGTGCCGAATGGCCTGGCGTGATTCCGCCCGGTACGACGAGCGATGTGCGTTGCTCGACCGTGGACTTTTTGCCCACCATCGCAAATGCCTGTCAGGTCGAGTCGGCAATCAAATCATCGCTGCCGATCGACGGGATCAATCTGATGCCGCTATTGACGGAAAAGGTCAAGACGCAAGAGCGTGAGCTATTCTTCGGTTATCGTCGTCTGCAAGGTGGGATTGATGGAAAGGCAATCATTTCGGGGAATTGGAAATTGCTGCAAGAAGCGAAGAAAGGCGGCAAGATTCGTTTATTTGATCTCAGCGAAGACCCGTACGAAGAAAACGATCTGGCGGCAACATCACCGGAACGATTGTCGGCTCTGAGTCAAAAGCTAGCCGAAATCGAAGCGAGTTGTCAGCGAAGTCGCGATGGAGCCGACTACCGTTACTAAGGAAGCTTGGAATCAATGTCGTGGATCGCTCGGGACGTCGATTTTATTACTGAGGCAGCGGAAGTCGTCGGGAGGTTCGATGAATTCGGAAAACGAAAGTCTTGACGACTTCCGCTACAACCAAATGCGTCAATTATTGACTTTGCATTTCCCGCGATCCAACGTAATGATCGCGGAGCGATCAACGACTATCCGACTCGGCGGCCGAACACCCACCATTCGGTCGCCAGGATCGCTAACATGCCGAGCAACAACCATCGCCAATACTCTTGGCGTTTTTCGACCCCCGCGACTTTGCCTTCAACCGATTCGTAGCCCAGTTCGATGCTTTCAGATGCGGCGATCGTACTCTCGCTGCGGTTAAACAAGTTGATCGAAAACATATCGACAATACGCTCGCCTGATTTCACACGGTAATTGCCAGGCGAATCGGTCTCGACGATCTCTGTCACTCCTGATGGACCGACCGGGATCGATATGGGCTTGTCACCTAATCGCTGCACGTCGACGCTGCTGATTGCACTTTCGACTCGCAAACGCACCGTGTCACCGGGCGTGTACGAGGGAGCTCCACTGACTTCGGCCGCTCCCGCTAAGTAACGCAGCACGTTCAAAATAAACACAGGCCAAGAGCGTTCGGCGTACCAGTTTGTATTGGTCTGTGTCGCACCGTCGGCGTCTTTGCTGATCAACTCAAACCCCAATACCAAATCCTGGTATCCATCACGCGGCGCGATCGTCAGCATTGGGCCAATGTCGGCACCGAGTAATTCCGTGCTGCCGGCCGGGCCCTCCACCGAGCGGCCTTGGAAGATCAACAACGAAAACAGTTCTAAGTACCGCATCAAGGGATGGGTGCGGTCCATGTCGATCAATGCCACACTGGACGGTTCACTTTTCCATTTCCATGCATCACTGCGAGTGCCATCGGTGTTGGAAACTTTATTGCTCGGAAGCGCCCCAATGAAGAACGTATTGGTACGTGGCATCGTTTCAGGCGAACATCGGTCATAGATGATCAAGTCATCGTTGCCCGACTCGGACCGCTGTTTGTAGGCATCGGTGGACATGTATTCGGGCGGCACAAATTCGGACTGGCAAATCTTGCCCGCCTTCGAGGTTGAAAGTGCTATTTCAAGAGGCGTGTTCCCCGGTGTGACCACCAACACCGAAACGTTTCGCATCGGTGTTAACGCCGCATAGGCCACGTTGTCGACCGCGAGATCGTCTTTGATATCCAACGCGAGTTTTAACGAGATCGCTTCTTCACTTTCGATCGAAAACGATAACCCCGCTTGTTCACCGACAGGCAAATCGACACTCGACGCATCAAGCAATTCGTCGTCCAGAGTCAACGTCGCGGTTGCCGACGCTTGTCCCGTGCCCAAATTTAAAATGGTGGCAAAGATCTGCACTTGCTCGGGCTTTTCGATGTTTCGTTCGGCAGAAAACGCTGTGATCGCCAAATTGGTCACATCGCCCGATCCGATCGGGATGTAGGTTGGCGTTAAATTCCCGAGATCAAACTCCGTTACCGTTTGGAACCCTCCGTCGCTGTACAACAGCAAATCGGCTGGCATCGCATCGGCGACTTGCACATCGTTTACATCGCCCGCTTGGCTGGTCCGTCGCGGGTTCGCCAGTCCGTCGGCCGCCTTTAACGCGCCTAGTACATCGGTCGGCCGGTTGGTCACCTCGGCACGCGAAAGCGCGTCACGCAATCGGTTACGATCGGACGTGAACGATTGCAATACCTCGGCGCGATCGCTGAACGAGACCAACATTGCCGTTTCGCTGTCGGACATCGCTTCGATCCGTTCGGATACCAACCGTTTGGCCCGTTCGAAACGATTGGCATCGTCGTCAACATCGGTCGTCTGCATGCTGGCTGAGGTATCGATCAAAAACACCAAGCGGCCTTGGCTGGATGTTTCGCCACGAACGCCTGGACGCAACATTGCAAATGCCGCGAGTGCGACAATCAAGAGCTGCAGAAACAGCAGGATGCTGCGTCGTAGTCGCTGCAGCAAACTATTGACGTGCAGGTCCTCGATCGTCTTTTTCCACAGAAACGTGCTTGGAACCTCGACCGCTTCACGGCGCAGTTTCAAGAAATACAGCAGGATGATGCCGATCGGGATGAGCGAAAACAGCGCCCAATGCCATGGCGTCAGCGTTGATATCCAGCTCATCGCACCACCCCACGCTCACGCAGATAGCGAGTCACGATCGTCTCCACCGGCGTGTCGGTGCGAACGGGAATGTAAATGATCGATCGCTTGGAACAAAAGTGTTTTGCAGAATTCATGAACGCTTGGACGGTTTCTTTGTATTTGTTCAACACATGAGCATTAATCGTGATCTCGGCTTCGTCACGGTCTTCGATGTCGATCAGTTTGCGGTCACCTCGTAACGGCGGATCAATTTCTTCGGGCGACAGGATATGCATGACGAACACATCCATCCGTCGACCGATCAACATTCGCAGTGCCGATTCGTAACCCTCTTTGTCCATCAGATCCGTCAGCAGAACCGCGACGCCGGTGCCGGTCGCCCGCAGAGCAAACTCTTTGACGCCATCATGCAGTGAAACGTTGTGGCCACTTTGCACCGAATCGAGATACGCCAACATTTTCCATAGACTGGCTCGGCCGCGGAGAATCGGAGCCCGCCGGCCTTCGGGACCAAGCACCGAAACACTCACGCGGTCGGCGCGACACAAGCCGACGTAACCGAGCGCCGCCGCCATCTGTTTCGCGACGCGAAGTTTCGTGGGATCGCCAAAGTTCATCGATTCGCTGGCGTCAATCAAGGAAAAGAAGTGCAGGTCCTCTTCCTCGAGAAACAGTTTCAAAAACAATTGGTCGAGTCGCGCGTACAGATTCCAATCGATCAGCCGCAAATCGTCGCCGGCGACGTAGTGGCGAAAGTCGGCGAACTCGACACTTTCCCCTTTGCGTCGGCTGCGGCGTTCGCCTTTCATACGTCCACGAAAGACTTTGCGCGAGACAAGTTCCAAACGTTCGAGTCGCCCGAGTAATTCAGGGCTTAGCAGTGGATCCGTTGCGGTCGCTGGCATGGATGATCATCGTGAGCGGTGAAGTGCGATTTTGTGTTCCTATTTATACACGAAGCGGTGTAGGGGCGGTGACAGGCTGCCAGTTACTTTGCTGTCCGGCATAACATTGCCGTCGGCGCCAGTTACTTTGCTGTTGGCACTGGCGCGAACGGGCTACTTGTGGGGGAGGGGATATTTCTGGCGACGAAAAAGAGGACAAACACCGTCACTAGGATCAACACGATCCGCACAGAGGCTCGAGGGTCGAAATTTGGGCGTCGGTTTTGGCGGACGATGTAAATCACCAACAGCGGCCCGCCCAGGATCAGCAGCGCATTGTTCCGCAACGCCAGCAGCATGTCGCCATGCAGCAGTGCCATTACGGCTCGTGTCGCACCGCATCCGGGGCAATGAATCCCCGTGGACTGGTAAAATTGGCACTTGGGGAACCAGGAATCGTTGCCCGGCTGGATCGTTTGCAGCAAAACGATTCCGGTCGCGGCACAGAGCACCAGCGTGCCAACGATCGCGATCAGCAATAACGGCTTAGATTTTTGATTTTCGTTCATTTCGGCCCTCAGTTTACCAGAAATTTCTGGAAAACCGCGGTGGTCTGGCCGCACATCGGACAACGGGGCGAGGGATCGACAACGAACATTTCTGAACCGGCTTGTTTGATTCGCGACGACTTGCGACCATGTGTGCCGGCGGCGGGCCGCTATCGAAATCTTCTTGAGACAGTTGGGCTAAGATATCACACCAATCATCACCCGACGCGTTAGCGAGGGATACCACGGATATTGGTCCCTCGCTTACGCTTCGGGTTGGGATAATTTTTTCCAACAACTGCCTAAAACCCATCCAAATCTCCTATTTACTCATGTCTGAATCGACAAACGCTCAAGCGAACGACGCTTTTGACGAGCCTTGTGCCATCGTGTTAGCTGCGGGCAAGGGAACTCGAATGAAGAGTGAACTGCCCAAAGTTCTCTGCCCGGTGGTCGACCGTGCGATGATCCACTTTGTGCTCGATGCACTCGAAAACGCGGGCATCAAACGACAAATTATTGTCGTTGGATACGAAGCAGACGCGGTCAAAAAAGAGCTCGCCAGTCGCGGTGGCAATATCGAATTTGCTCACCAGAACGAGCAGCTCGGCACAGGTCACGCGGTCCAAATCTGTCGCCCTGCACTCGAAAAGCAGACGGGGCCGACGATCGTTGTTGCGGGCGATTCGCCATTGATTCAATCGACCAGCTTGAAAAAATGCCTCGATCATTTCCGCGAAACCAAGCCCGCATTGCTGCTCGGCACACTCGAAAAAGCGAATCCTGAGGGTTTGGGACGGATTGTGCGAGACGCGGCGGGTGAGTTCACCGGGATCGTCGAACACAAAGACGCTACCGACGAACAGCGTAAGATCACCGAAGTCAACATGAGTACGTATTTGTTCAATACGCCCGACTTGCTGGACGCGCTGTCAAAATTAAGCAACGATAACGCTCAAGGCGAATACTATCTAACCGATACCGCCAAGTTGCTTCGCGAAGCCGGGCGACCTGTCGAAGCGATCGCGGTTCTGCAGCCTTGCGAATCGCTGTCGATCAATAACACCGACGAGCTGAAACTAGTCGACGAAACGATGCGATCGATGGGGTATGCGTAAGCTGTCATGCGTGAATTGAAAATTTTTAGCGGCCGAGCCAACCGCGATC
>CAXBHV010000252.1:0-7601 GCA_963974855.1 uncultured Rhodopirellula sp.
CGACATCGGCACCTGAACCATTGAGCTTTGAAACGACCAATGCGTTGTTGTCATCGACTGAATTGTCACTGGAAGTGTCCGAATCGTTGGTGAGGACATTACCGGACACTCCGTTTTTCTCATTCGTTGCGCCAGAATCGGCTTGTGCATTGGGGCGTTGGTTCACGCAAAATCTTGTGAATGCATTGACGACGGGAACACCTGTTCTCGCGTTGTCACGGTCCGCACGGACCGTATACGTCGCAGTCGATGTGCCTGGCGATACCACCACGTTGAGCCGAAAGTTGATTTGGCGATTCGCATCTGAAAGTGTAAGCGAGTTACTAACGAGGCTGGACGAAACAATGCCTGGACCCGATGCAGTGACACCAATCGAACTCAGCAGACCGTGTAATGAATCACTAAAGGTAAGGTCATCGTTTCGCAGTGTCCCGTCTACGATATACGTTTGATTTCCGCTGTTAATGGAAACAATCGTGTTCGGACTAACGCTGGTGATCGCAAATTGATGCACATCGAGGGTGTTATTGACCGGATCTGGAGCCGTGAAGATCCCGTTGGCCGATGCCGGAGTACATGCCAGCAATTGCCGCGATTCCAAGCACTCTAGTTTCAATCGACGCTTCTTATCGTGTCGAGCTTTTTGTCGACGGATTCGTTTCTTAATTGGAGTCATCGTAGGTTTCGCTTCGTTCGAGACTTCTGAAGAGACCTGCGGTTGGTCATCAGGATGCGCTTCGATCAACGTTAGAAAATATTTATTCGGAAAATCCGTCCTAATCTAATTCGACGGCTCCCAATTTGGGGGCGAATCCCCCTGCCAAATTTACCAAAAAACCAACCTTTCCATGTTTGCCCAAACCCCCTGTTGGTGTCGGGTTCAAGCTTGGCCAGTCTTTTGACGGGGGCAGGCACTTACCCATGACATTTGGATTATGAATTCACTGCAACCGATCCGAAACAATCATTCGGTGCAATCCCTGCAAGCGGATCGACCATTAGGGCTCACATAATCCGCAAAATAGAACGCTCCCTCTCAATTCCCTCGAATCGAGAGCGGATCGAATAACGGAAATTGTGATGTTAAGAAATACGCCAACTCTGCCGAGATCCCTAAGTGGCAAGGCTCCGTGTGTTCATAACGTTGTTGTCGGGGTCGACCTCCGGGTTTGCCGACGAGCCCGGGTGGGGTGTGACGGAGGAACATCACGCCTCACATCTTTCCGTTCCGATCTCGACCCGCGAATTCGCGACCTCGGATAGCGAAGAACCCAGCACGAAGATGCATTTCGGATGACCGGTCCGGAATTGTTGGCAAATCACCAAGCGGGGTGATGCGGCGGGTTAGAACAATTGGCTTTCTTCGATGTCGCTCATCACGCCATCGACTTCGCTCTGCCAGCTTCGTGAATCTTCGTCGTTAAGATCGAGTGCAATCGATTCTGATTGGCCTTGTGAGCTGGCTTTGTTCAAATAGTTGATCACGCGAAGTGCATCGAGTGCGGTCACTTGCGTGTCGCCATTGACGTCCAGGTTGTAAGGGCTGTTCGCCGTTTGCTCAGCCGAAGCACCGCCGCCCACGGTTCGCGGCAGATAGTTGATGATCAACAGTGCGTCTTGCGCCGTGACCACGCCGTCCTGATTCACATCTTCCGCCGCCGCAATCCGTGGTGTGGGTGTCGGCGCAGGAGTTGGTGTTTCAGCCGGCGTTTGGACTGGGGGTGGCGTGGTTTCGGTCACCGTAGGCGTCGTTGTTGTAGGCGTCGGTGTTGTTTCCAATGTCGTGGTTTCCGCCGGAGTTGTTTTCAGCGGAGTGATGTTTAACGGTGCGGCACTTTTGGAGATCCTTTCAGAAAGTTCCGCGCTGAGCTTGGTGGGCGATTTGCCGCTAAAGAAGTTTACGTTCTGGCTATTGATTCGGTCCGCGTCGACTGAGTTGGGAAACAGTTTGTCGCCGTAGGTAAAGTACTCGACCACTTCGCCTTCGCCATTGATCTGCAGAATGTGGCGGCCTCCATTGGAGTCCATGTAAGCAGTGGGTCCCCCAAAGACTGCGTTCGCGGGCACTCGGAATCCAGGACCGTCGTCGCCGTAGGTGCCATTGGTATCGTTGGTCAAATTGGCGACCCGCCACTGTCCGCTTGGCGGCAATGTGAACTCGATCAGTTCACCCCCATTGGTTCCATAGACACGAATCGTGCCATCGTCTTCGACAAGCGGCGCGACGTAAGTGTACACGCGACCGGTAAACGGTTTTTGGAACGGAAAATAGCCAAAGTTCTGTCCGTTGTCCGCCGTTTGTTGGCTGATGTTTTCGGCCGTGGCAATGTTGCCGTTGGCGTCGAGTGTCCAGTGAACGAGGCGTGAGGTTCCATCGGTAGCAAAGATATGACGTGTTCCACCGACTACCATCGCGCGAACGTTCCGCATCATCCGTATGTCGCGATCGATAGCCGAAGTAACGGGATTGATATTCAAAATTTCGCGAACCGCCGCCCCTGATTCGGTAACCGAGTACTCGATCAGACTGCCCGTCTGGTTGGTTCCATAAACGAAGGTATTGTCGCCAAACTCGATCGTGCTGGTGGCCGAATAGACTCGCCCTGCCATGGGTTCTCCACTCTGCAATGTCAAATCACGAAATTCCTTGGGGTTGTCGATGGGAAGGGATAGTAAATGTCCCGCTGCGGTCGTCACCGCGAAGCCCAGTTTTCCGGCAGGCACTGGATCTTCGGCCAAGACGTGGTCTCCGATATCATGCGGATTCACCTGCCAGTTAGCCATCTGGAAAATGTCCTCGTGATCCCAATCCGTTCCCACCGGAGTATACGTGTACTGAACAATGCCGCCTTGAACTGATCGTCCCACCACATGCACGCTGCCGTCGGACGCCGTGACAGCGTTGGCTTCGCCCGTGATCAGTAATTCGGCAGCCTCCGTTTCTGTAATTCGATTCTTGTTCACCATTTCAGCGAGCAAGTTTATTTGCTCGTCCGCGATCATGCCGTCACCGCGCGCGGTCAGCACCAAACTGCCGTTTCGCAAGACTTGAAAAGCCATACGAGCTTCGCTGATCACCCCTGCAGGCGTGGCAAATTCCGGCGTATCAGGTTTGGTGGCCACACTCATCTGTCGCCGCGCCGACTCCGCAAAGATCGTGACGCTCAGCGTCTCTGCCTGCGACAACGAACTGTAAAGAACGTTCGACGCATTGAGTGCACCGCGAAATGCCCCTGCGCCACGAGTGTCAATCAACGCATTGTTATTGGTTCCCGAGACTTCATATTGATCGAAACCCGACAGCGTCGCGCGATCTTCGGAAAATCCAGCAGTGAGTTTGTCGATGATTTCTGTCGTTGGATCGAGCGTAAACTCACTGACCATCGAGGGGGCAAACGGACGGATGCTGGTTGGCGTCAGTTGACCAAGGTCGAATGATTGTTTCGCGGAAATACTTTCAGCGGCCACTTGCGATCGACCAGAGTAGAAACCGTCAATTTTTGATCGAAACTCGGATGGGTTGAATCGAATGGCGCTCCCAAATCGATCAACAACAAACACTTGTCCGTTGCGATCGACGAAGGGTTGATTCACGCCTGCCAGTGTGATCGCCGCAGAAGCACCAGGAATCTTGGGAAACGTCCACGTTTCAACCTCGATCGCCGAGTTGATTGGGTTCGTCGGGTCTACCAACTTCAAGCGGTTGACAACGCCAACCGTAGCTGTGGAGCTAGCTGGTTTGCCGTTGCTTCCGGCCTGAACCGGGAATGTCGTGATGATCGCATCGTCCTCGGGGGTTCCCGGTGTTTCATTGTCGTCGATCTGGACGAATGTGCCGGATACGCCTGTTTGGCCAATCTCCCACGTGGACCATTGGTCGAGTCCACCCGGACCAACTCCTGGACGCAACAACGCAATGCGTCCCGAACCGGCGACATCGATCATCCAAACCCACTGGTTGCCTTCTGCCTTGCTTTTTTGGTCATCAACGATGACCTGAAACGCATGCGGATTAAACAGTAGTTTCGCTTTCGCTTGTTCTGTACCGGACAACTCAACCGGCAATGGGTGGATCGTCACATTTGCAAAATCGCAATCCAATCCGCAGCCCGAATTGACATCGTCGAAATCGAACCGCAGCAGCGCTTGTGATTCGGGGACAGAAACCCAGACGTCGCCGGTTGCATCTGCGAACACGGCATGAAAGGCATCAAAACGCCCGTTGATGAAGTCATTTTCAGCGAGAAACTGCTGAATGGTTTTCCCGGGCGAGATTTCACGCTGCTTTATTTCGTCAAATTCGAAGGTTACGAGCTTTTCATCACCGATGTCAATGTAGGTCAGTTTCCCGTCTCCTTCAATCGCTGCCTGCCCGACAGCGGAACCGCCCGCGTTTCGTTGAGCGGCAAAAATACGCGGTGTTAAATGTGTATTGAAGTCAAAGAAGACACCGTGTGGATTGTCTCCTGCGCTCGACGGTTCACGCAAGTCGATTATTTTCATGTAGCCAGTCGCTGGATCAAACTGCGCGATCGTGCCGGCTTTCTCTGACGCCAACCAAACCGTCTGCGTTGTTTTGTCAAACGACATCTGCCAAGGCTGAACTGCCCGACCAGCGTCCTCGCCAATCGCGGCATTCAGCTTTGCTTGGATATCATAGAGCGTCGTTAAGACGGGAGTGTTGGGAGCGCTGATTGTCGGACCTCCGATCCGACTGACGAAGAATGTGTAGGGAATGCTGGTCGTGTTTCCGGCTGTGTCCGTAAGGCGTACGGTCAGCCTATTGTCTACTCTGTTGTCTACTCCGATTTTCAGCGCACTTGCGGGTGCGCTAAGCGTGACCATTTTGGGGCCCGCATCGCCGTCGGCGCCTGAGTCAAACTCGAGGAAGTCGTCATCAAGGACATCCGATGGTGTTGAGCAGTCGGTCAGGCAAAGCTGGATCGTTACTAGGTTCTTGTCCTCAAGAAATGACTGGTCGAACACTTGAACATCGACGTCCACGGTTCCGGTCTGCGACAGCTGAACCACTTCAACTGGCAGATTGCTGGCGGAAAACAATCGGCTAGTGGCGTTCGCCGTGACCGTGTCGGAACGAACTTCACTTCCGCTGGTGGTCTCGATGGTGTTGGGTGCACGGGTGTCGAAAACGACCTTGACTTCGTTCGAGGAGCTGGATGTATTGCCAGCACGATCGATCAGCTGGACCGTGTAGAAACTTGTACCCTCGGGGGCTTCTGTACTGTCGGTGATCGTTGATTCGGCGTCGGTTACTGATTCGACGTTTGTCGTCGAATCGTTTGCCGTGCCTGCGGAATCGCGGGTCAGAATCACGAAATAATCGTCCGCTGGCGGAACGGACGATGGGGCAACGGCACTCACCGTGAAGCTGGGCGTGTTGTGAAACGTGATCTGGTCGTTGTCAACGCTAGAGTCACTGTTGGCTTGCAGCGATAACGTCGCCGCGGGCGGGCCGACGCGATCGACGCGCAAAAAAAGTGTCTCGCTAAATGGTCCAGCCACGTCGTTGGCGTCCAGATTCTCGGACACGACGCTGAGAATGCTCTCGCTTCCGACAGACGCGAGTTGGTCGACTCTCGATGCGGGAATTGTGATCTCGTACTTCCCGCCGGAAGGTGACATGTCGCTTCCTTCGACAGCTCCGTTGATCCGCAATTGAACCTTCGAGGCGTCGCCGGGAAAATCACCCTGGAACGTCAAGCTACCACCGGAATTGAGCAGCGATGGATTCGTAATGTCGTCGCTATTTCCTAACATGAGGTCGCTTCTTGCGGAGTCGTCTTCATCGATCAGGTCCGGTGATCCCGCCACTTCAACTGTCCATGTGACCGACTGTACGCTTCCGCTATCCTTGTTGCCCGCAAGATCCTCGATTTTGGTTGGATCGACCGACAACGTGTACGTGCCGGGTGTTTGGTTAAAAACCGCGAGTCCATTAATCTTGTTCTTTGATGTCGAAATGCCCGAGAGGCTTACAGACACATCATTACGCTTGAGCGTTACCGCGTCGGGATATTCTTTGAAGTTAGTCTCGACCAGGGAAACGTCGATGCTCGAAACCGGTGTCGTACGCGGCGAAGTGGGTGCGGTGATACTTAACAGATTGGGGGCACGTAGATCGACGGTGATGGAGAAAGGAATGGTGAGCGTTCTAGTTGCGTCCGCTGCATTGTCGCCGAACAGTTCCAAAAGGTGGACGCGCTCTGCCAAGCCGCCTGTCTGATTAGTCGCATCGGTAAAAAGCTGCACATCAAAGTCAAAAGTCCCAGTGCTAGGCGAAGGGACGAAATCTCCGATCTTGATGCTTTTCGAGAGTGCCACATTGTTTGAAGCGTTTTGAATAACGAACTCGATCTGTTTTAGTTTCGCAATTCTTGTAGCGACAGTTGCCGCGTTAGTACCTGCTGGTCCGCCAGGGTCCTTCAACGTGAGCTGCGAGGTAATGGTTGGGTTTGCACTATTCGTGAAGGCAACTGCATTGCCGTTGACGCAATTTACCGTGACCTTCGGCGGCTCGACGATCGCGTTGTTGTTTTGAAAACTGCCCGCGGCACAAACGAGCAAGCGTCGATCTTCGAGCTTCTCAACGCCAGCTCTTCGATGCAAAGCCAATCGGCGGCGGCGGTTGGGACGACTGGACTCGTGGCGTTTTTGGATCGCTCGGAACATCAATGACTCCAGGAAACTCTTGTTGCTTGATCTTGGTGAGAATCTGTGTGTGTTGTGTTACGCAATGCGCGATCGCCCATGCGTAAACGTGGCTGCAGGAATTCAGGTGGGTGATTTCGAGATGCGTCAGAGGGGACGCGGGCGATGAAATTATTGTCGGCAGATGATCTAGTTGACCCGCCAACCGAGACAACGCTGGATGCACTCAACAATGTTATTGCAAATTGATGCGTATCTGTATCTGGTTTGAACATGCCGGTCAGATCCTCTGTTGGCGTCCACGCCAACAAAGGTCGCTTCTCGTGTGATTCCAATTTCAGGTCACAATGAGGGCGTCGTTGCTTTGGTCGATTCTTTCGTTTCTTACTATGCGACATCAATTATTCTGTTTCAAACTTCGGTGATTTCGGTTGCTAAAAGCGGAACGGAACATCCTAAAAACAGCCGTACTGTGGCTCGTAGAAGCGGTTGTTGAAGTTGACTTTGTAGCGGACGGAGGGCAACGAGATCGCATGTTGTTCAAATTGTGAGTTGGGTGAACACTGGCTCGTGGTTGGTCATCACGCTGCTTTTAGATCAACGTCAGAATCTGCAAATCTGGTAAATCCATCCCGATCCAATTAACCGGATGCCAGCACGGGGGGGTGCCAGTACCCAACTCTACCAAAAACCAACCTTCTCGTGTTTGCCTAAACCCCCTGAACAGTCTGGGTTGTCGTCTTTGGCAAACTTTCGGGGGTGCCCTGGCTACTTGCCCCCTCAATTTGGTAATGAAACCTCTCTAACTCTTCCGAAACAATCTTTAGGTGCAATCCCTGCAATCGGATTCACCACGAAGGGTCGCAAAATCAGCAAAACAGTACGTTCTGTCGCGATTCCTTGAATCAAGATTGGAACCGACAACGGAATTC
>CAXBHV010000253.1:0-7591 GCA_963974855.1 uncultured Rhodopirellula sp.
TTCCCAGGCTCCTGCCTGGTAACCCAATGAATTGCAGGCTCCCGCCTGCCGAGCATGAAAAGAGGAGTAAGCGGCTGGGTGGCCAGCATGAGCAGCTATCCCAAGCTACGTGTGATTAAAAAGTGAATGTAGGGTGGGTCAAGTTCGCGAGGAGTCTGGTGGGTCGTCGCAAAACCGACGAACTCCACCCAACAATTGCTATTGATTGAAACCTCCAATCGCGAACGCCGCCCCACCAGGCACATGGTTTTGTCTGACCCATCCTACATCAACTTATATATCGCACGTCCTCTCGCGAAAGTACGTTCGGTAGACGCTACTTTTGCGGAGCAAAAGGCGACTATGTACTTTCCAAAAAGGACAAGACATCAGCAAAGGTGCTCGATGATGATCGGGACGCTCTTGACGGGTTGATCCGAAATCGTCATTGCGTTTTGCAATCTTGCTACGTACTCGTCATGCAGACGTTTGTCACAATGCAGACTGATGATTGGCGTCCCCCGTTTCACGCGTTGCCCCACGCGGCAATGGACTTGCAACCCTACACTTGGATCAATACGGTCCTCTTTCCGACGTCGACCGCCGCCAAGTTCGACCACCGTTTGCCCGAGCAATTCGCAATCGACTTTTTCGATCCAACCGTCGCCGGGGCATTCAATCATCAACTCGCTTCCGATTGGACGCGGAAAATCCGGCCGTCCGCCTTGCCCAACTATCATCTGTTCAAACCGTTCCATCGCGTCTCCCGAGTCAAGCTTGGTCGTCAATGTTGCGATCGCGCCACCACGTGACATGCCGTCGTGGCAAGCGACTAACAAATTCGCGCCTAGCTGTAGTGTTAACTCGCGGACTTCGGGCGGGCCAATGCCTTGCAGTACATCCACCGCTTCGTTGACTTCGATTGCGTTGCCGATCGCGGCGCCGAGCGGTTGGCTCATGTCCGTAAGGATGGCGGTGATCGGCAACTCGGATTGGGCACCAACACGTATTAACGACTGAGCCAGTTCACGAGCTTGATCGAGTGTTTTCATGAATCCGCCTGAACCGACTTTGACGTCCATCACCAATGCGTCCAGCCGTGCGGCAAGCTTTTTGCTGAGGATGCTGGCCGTGATCAAGGCCACCGATTCCACGGTGCCGGTGACATCGCGAAGCGCATAGAGACGTTGATCGGCGGGGGCAATTTTTGCGCCGGCGCCGATGATAAAGACGCCATGTTTTCGAAGCAGCTTGGTCGATTCGTCGATCGTCAGTTGTGTCTTGAAACCTGCGATGGATTCCAATTTGTCGAGTGTGCCTCCGGTCAAACCGAGTCCACGGCCGCTGATCATTGGCACGTCAACGTCACAGGTCGCTAGCAGCGGTGCGAGGATCAACGAAACTTTGTCGCCTAGCCCGCCAGTGCTGTGTTTATCGACGCGTGGCCGGTCGCTGCATCGCGGCAGCCCGTCACCGCTGCGTACCATCGCCTGGGTCAAGGCACTGATCTCGCCGGGCTGCATGCCGTTGATACAAATCGCCATCGCCAACGCTGCCATCTGATAATCAGCCACCTTATCGCTGCAAAATCCGTCCACCAAAAATCGGATCTCGGCATCGGTCAACGCCTGACCGTCACGTTTTTTTGCCAATATCGTTGCAGGTAGCATTGCCAAAAACCTTCTTGGTGACGAAAAAGATTGCAAACCGCTATAGTGACGATAGACGATCCGTCCGGTGCGTGATACTGGCTGCAGAGTTTCGATCCGCGTATCGTCTGCAAAGGCAAAGACAATCGATCAACGGAGAATGGTTTGGCACCCGTACATTTGGGTTGCCACTCTCGTTTTCACTATCGAAGCAGGGCAAAATGATGTGAGCCGCGGGCCGTAAGGCACCGGGTAAGATGTGAGCCGCGGGCCGTAAGGCACCGGGTAAAATGTAAGCCGCGGGCCGTAAGGCACCGGGTATTGCGTGGAACCCGGCCGCTCACGCGTCACGGCTCACCAAACCGACAACCCGCTAACGCCGTCGGCTCACTAAACAACCGCTGCTTCATCGGTAGATTGAAAGCAACCTGCTTGATAGTCCGATTTCACCTCACAAAAGTTTAAAGAAACGCAATGAAACATCGACTTGCATCTCTCCTATTCCTTGGCTGTGTGTTCGCGTCTCTAGCTCTATCGATTCCTGTACTTGCCGACGACGCGGATGCTGCGACCGAGAACGGGGAATCGATGAGCGAAATTCAAGCCGGGCCGCGAGCATTGTCCAAGGCGTTTCGCGTTGCTGCGCGTCGTGCGACCCCTTCGGTCGTCACCGTGTTTGCCTATGGACAAAACGTCGAGACGACCGACGAAGAGGCCGAAACGGACCGTCCAGGACCAACGCCGCCACAAGAAGAAAGCGTCGATGGCGACGCCATTCCGTTGACCGGTTTAGGTTCGGGGGTGATCCTCCGCGAATCCGGATTGGTCATTACCAATAACCATGTCATCTCCGGAGCCAAGAAGGTGGTGGTTCAACTTGCTGATGAAACGGAAATCGAGGCAGTTGAGGTGCATGGGGATCCCGATAGCGATGTGGCGATCGTGCGAATTGAGCGCGACAAACCGTTTGATGTGGCCACGCTTGGTGATTCGGATCAAATGGATATCGGCGACTGGGTGCTTGCCATCGGCAGTCCGTTTCGATTGGAAGCCACCGTCAGCGCGGGAATTATCAGCGCCAAAAACCGAAAACTAACACGCATCCGCCGTGGGCGGTTGTTGCAAACCGATGCTGCAATCAATCCAGGCAACTCTGGCGGGCCGCTCGTTGACTTGGATGGAAAAATGATCGCGATCAGCACGGCCATCGCGACACGCAACGGTGGTTATCAAGGAATCGGATTTGCCATCCCGATCAATCAAGCCAAATGGATCGCCAATGAACTTGCCGAACATGGCCGCGTTCGACGCGCCGCGTTGGGAATCAGTTTGGCCGAACTCAATCCGAAAGTAGCCAAGAAGGTCAATCTGCCTGTTGGGCTGGGGATCTTAGTCCATCAGGTGATCGCGGGATCGGCCGGTGAACGTGCTGGGCTAAAACCAATGGACGTGATTCTCGAATTTGCTGGGGAACGAGTACTCAATCCAAGCAGCTTGCGAGAAGTCATCGAGCGAAAGCCGATTGGTTCAGTGCAGGAAGTGAAAATCTCTCGAGCTGGCAAAGAGATGACGCTTCAAGTCGAATTGGCCTCAATCGAAGATCCGACTTTGCAGAAGAGCGACGAAGAAGAGAAGAAAGAAGACGTGAAGAAAGAAGGGGAGCTGGGAGAAGGGGAGTCGGGAGAGTAGCGAAACTCGCGTAGAGTTTCGTTCAGCCCTACTCGGACTCCTTCGCTTTTTTATCTTTGTCCGCCAACAGATCGGCAATTTCAAAGTGGCCGTTGTTGCGGGCAAAGACTTCGGCGGTGTCGCCGTCGACGTCCTTCATCGTCTTGTCTGCACCGTGTTTCATCAGCACTTTGACGACTTTCATTTGGCCCTCGGCCGCCGCCATCATCAACGCTGTGAATCCTTCGGTTTCATCCTTCAAATTCACATCGGCTCCCTTGGCGATCAACAACTCGACGGTCTCGGGAAAGTCGCCCGACGCCGCATGAATCAGAGCCGATTTGCCTTCCGAATCCCGCTCGTCGACCTTGAAGTCGTTTCGCAGAAAGTACTTCACCACTTCGGTGTGGCCGTTGTAGGCGGCCAAATGTAACGCGTTGTGGCCTCGTTCGTTTTTGACATCGATTTTGGTGCCGGACTTGATCGCCATCTCGATCACTTGCATGTTGCCATCCAACGCGGCCATCCAATAAGCATCATCGCTGAATTTCGGTTGGTGGGCGGGCAGTTTGTCAGTGTCTTGTGTCGCAGTGTCTTTTGTCACTTCGGCCGACGTCTCAGTGCCGGATTCTTCAGTGCCCAATATCGCGAGGGGCGATGTCTCGGTGCTCGATGACTCCGTCGCCGAGGCTTCCGTCTTGGCTGTCGGTTCTGCTTCCTTCGTGGCGGGCGCACATCCGCTGAATACGGGAAGTGTGGCAAGAGTCAACGAAACAGAAATCGCGAGGCGTTGTGTGTTTTTCATGCTGGGAATTGTAATCGAAAATCCGAGCGTCGGGAAATGTCCCTAAAATTCGATCAAGGCCGTCACGAAATGTACCACCAAGACATAAAGCGTCGTCCACAGAACGGTCGAAGTAATCGCGCCGCTGACGTCGTTGGCCGACTTTTTAGGGGCCAGACCCTGGTAATAGGCAATGCAGGCGATCCCGAATCCGCAGATCAGATTCTTGGTCAACACCCACTCCCATCCTCGCAATAACGAGCCTTCGATTGGGACGAGATTGCGATAAAAATTCTGTTGCCAGAAATAAGGTCCCTCGTTGGGATGCGTCGACAGAAACGTCACCAAGCTAATCAGCTTCGCCGCACTCAGTGCCATCCACTCTAACATTGGCGTCGCGATCACAAACGCGATCACGATCGGCAGCAGTAAATACGTTCGCGGTTTTACCCCGAGTGTCTGAAACGCATCGACTTGACCTCCATACCGCTTGACACCGACGTCGGCTGCGACGGCGGCACCACAGCGTGCGGCGATCAAAATCGTGGCCAAGACAGGAACCAAGATGCGGTACAACGCAAAACCAATCGAAGCAAGCAGTTCGTCAATCAACAGCGGCTGCGTGTAGGCTTGGAAAGGTAAAAATTCGAACGTGAAATAGGTGCTGGTGAACCCGATAATCATCCCTGCCAAAATCAGATAAAACCAAGCCGAAGGGCCGCCCACCAGCCGCAGATAATGCAGTACAAACCGTGTCCCCCAGCGAAAGTGGGGGAAATAGGGCCGCAATTCAAACGGCAAACAGATCGCTGTCCAAATCGCCGAACCGGTCGTCGTAAAGAAATCGTCAGCGCGTTGGCGAGCCAGGCGTGTGAATCGTGATGTGAGCGTCGCTGTATCTTCGTCGATTTCGGTATCGCTAAGAGCAACCGGCTGCATCCGTGCCGGGATTTGGTCCCATTGGTCATTCTCAATTCGCACCAATTTGCTGGTTTGTGAATCAAGCAACAGCACTTCGTCGGCGATCGGCAGCAGCGTTAAATAATCATGCGTGACCACGATGCTGGTGGTGCGATGGATCGTTTGGGTATGCCGAATCAATTCGGCAACTTTACGTCCGCTGGCGGAATCAAGCCCGCTGGTCGGTTCGTCATACAGCAAAATGTCCGGCGCGGCTGCCAGCGTGCGAGCGATCGCCAAACGCTGTTTTTGTCCTCCGCTCAGCGCCGACACCGACGTGTGTGCGGGGACGCCAAGTTCATCGACCCAAGCTTTGGCCGATTGCGATGGAGGTGTCGCGGGATCGCTACGATGGTCGATGGCAAATTGAACATTGGCGGTCGGTGACAATTCGTCGAACAAGGCAAATTGTTGAAACACGATGCCGACACGGGTCAACAAGCGGGGGCGACGGTTTTGCGAGGGATCGTCATGGCCAATCGCGATATTGCCTTGCCACGAAATCGCCTCGTGATCGCGACCGACCAATCCGGCTAGTGTCCGCAGCAGCACCGATTTTCCCGCGCCGCTAGCGCCCACGATGACCGTGATTTTGCCTGCGGGAATCGTCAACGAGGTATCGCGAATCAACACTCGATCGGCGACCTGGATCTGCAGATCGATCAATCGCAGCGGCAATCCGTCGCCGGACGCAGCGATGTTATCGGTTTCCGTATCGAGACTCACTTGGCGTCCTTTTCAGCAAGATACACGATCGGATACGCCATCCATTGACTGGAGAACGGGATCATTCGTGGTTCAGAATCGTCGAGTTTGTCTTGGATTGGCGACGCGATGATCCAGCGGCGATCTTTGCCAAAAATCTGATTCCGCAGCACCAAGGCAAACGCGGGATCAATCCCTTCGTCTTGCGTGCCAAACAATTCGTCGCCAATTTGTCGCAGGACAGGTTCCATTCGTCGAGACGCCAAATCAATCGCGCGGCGTGCTTCTTCGCTCTGCCAAACATCGGACCAAACTTGGTGCAAGCGTTGGTTGTCAACCAGGGTTTCTTGGAGGATGGCTTTGACGAGTTGTTGTGCTTCGGGATCTTGGGCAATGTCGCTGGCAACATCCGCCAATTCGCCTCGGACGACCGGATTGGCTGCCGTTTCGACCAGGATTTTTTGCACCGCCGCGACAATATCGTCCATGTTTCTTTCAAGCACCGGACCGACGTCCTTTTGCACGAAGCGTTGCCATTCTTCGTTTAAGAGATTTTGTTCGGGCAGCGGAGTTCGATCATAGACGGCGCGCCAACCAAACCGCCACAGCGACGCACGTTCCCAAATCTCCTGGCCAATCTTTTCTGCCGTAGGACGCCCATGTTTTTTGACGATCGGCATGATCTCTTGCCGCGCCAACGGGATCAAACGTTTGCGGACCACGTCATCGTTCCAGCGTTTTGCCAACGCATCGATATCACCGCGATGACGTTTAATCGACAGTTGCAGTTCCGACTCGATCACCGGCAACGACTGCTGGATCGATTGTTGTACCAACGGTTTGAAGGCTTGCGAGAACTCATCTCCATACAAACGGATCGCGTCGGCGAGTTGCTGGCGGATGCGTTCTCGTTTCTGCTCGGGTAGCATCAGTTTGGCAACGTCCTCGAGTCGTCCATGGTTGTGATATTGGACAAACTGAACATCGTTGGCGGCAAAATTAGAATCGTACCAAGCAATCGTAACGGTAGGCGGTTCCGTGGTGGGGAGGGAAAGATCGGGGGTGCGATCGACCACGTGACCGACCTGCCGATAATCGCCACCCGAGTCCCTCAGGAACACAGGATCGTACTTTCGCAGTCGGCCAGTCGTATCGATGCCGCTGACCTCGGTAGGTCGCGAGGTAAGGAAACGGACAAGCGGGGTGCGATTGGAATCGCCGGTGTGTGTCTTCGTTGGCGAGTCGACCCGCGCGATCGCGACCACGGTCACCACCGACATGGCGATCCAGAACAACAGTCCGGCAATGCGTTTGTAGGTTCGATTCACGGAACAGGAATGGCTTTTGAAGAGGATCGCTGGGTTGCTGCAGAAAGGCAGGAGTATTTCGGTATCTTAGCCGTTTTGGCGCTAGCCACGGTTCCGATGCTCAACCGGGGCTAGCGCCCAGACGGCTAACGGAATTGCATTGTGAGCCGTGGGCCGTAAGGCACCGGGTAAGGGGTGATACCTCACTCGGAAAGATACCCGGCCGCTTACGCGTCACGGCTCACTCAGAAAGTCGCAAAAGCCACGGCACACTCTCAAACCACTCAGGGCGCAAAAAACTCATCTGTCCGCCGACGCTTTCTCTATTTTACCGATCATCGGATTTCGGCAACATTCGAAAGAACCACTCGGGGGATCCGTGACGCAGTTGGTCGACGATCACCGCCACGATAATGATGCCCCCGATAATGATGTGGGTGTACGTGTTCGGAATCGACAATTGCGAACATCCGCTGCGGATCACGGTGATGATCAACGCACCGACCAGCGTTCCAAAGATCGAGCCACGGCCACCGCTG